>JBBAWW010000001.1:0-99209 GCA_040397035.1 Roseiflexaceae bacterium
AGGGTCCGCAACGGGTGCGGAGTCGCTCCCCCTTTCTACGTCATTCCATGACCACAATCGTGAAATCTCCTACTGAGCGCCACACACCGCCGCGCGCCTATGCGGTGGCAAGCCCCGGGAGATTCCACGCTACAGTTGCCATCGCAACCGGCATGGAATGACGCTAGGGGTGAGGGTTTTGGCGCAGGTATTGTAGTATTATCCATTATTACAAAATAAAGAAATTATGAATTCTTGCGGAGACTATGAGGTTTTTAGGTATAATCAGACAGCACGTGTAATTACGATTCCCGTTTAATTTGACGAGTAATCAATAGTCAAAGTCACTTATTACGACGATGTTTAATGATAGTGATGGAGGAATAAACCGTATGAATGAACAACCCAAAATAGATCTCGAGCATTATTCATCCGAAGGAATGCCGACGATCCCGTTGCGCCCGATGCCAACGACTGCCAATATTAATCGTGTCTATGGCGTATGTATTGTGCTGGTTGTGGCGTTATTGGTAATCGACCATGCAACGATTGAATCACTGGTTGCTACATATATTCTGCCACAATTAGTGTTTTGTATCGGGTTGACCGTGCTGGCGTTTGTGTTAGCCATTGTACGGCGCTGGTATTGGTTGTGTATTGCCGCAGTTGCATTTGGTGCGGTATTGGTGGGGTTGCCGTGGTTGACCGTATTTGGTGGCGCAATTCTCGGCTTGCTGATCGGTGTGGCGTTTTTGCTGGTCTATGGCATTGGCCGGATTTGGTTCGATTATAGTGAACCATGGCCTTTCGTAGCCTCGGGGGTTGCCACTGCGTACGCCATGTTAGCAATTCTCGCCAAAATAGCAGTCCTGCCTGAAATTATCGTGCTGCCTGTGGTTTTACTAGGGGTTGGCGTGTTGTTTGTATTGCAATTACGTCGTCAAAAAGTAATTTAGCGCGGCGGTGAATCAAGATTAAAAAATAAATTCGGTGCGCATGGCGGAATTCACGGTATAATTACCGTGAATTCCGTTTTTTCACAACGAGGTGATGTATGCGTATGCGCCAAGTCCATTTGGATTTCCATACCAGTGAATTGATCGGCAATATCGCTGGTGAATTCGATTCCGAGCAATTTACCAGTACCTTGCGCGCAGCGCACGTCGATTCGGTGACCGTATTTGCCCGTTGCCACCACGGCATGCTCTACTACCACAGCAAACGCTTCCCCGAACGTGTCCACCCCCATCTGCAAAACAACCTGCTCGTTGACCAAGTCAATGCGTGCCGTGAATCACAAATCAATGCGCCAGTTTACATAACCGTTCAATGGGATTATTATACCGCTATGCATCATCCCGAATGGTTAGCCATGGATGCCTCTGGCAACCCATTTAGTGTCAACCGCCATGGGCAACCGTTGTTTGAAGCGGGGTTTTATCTCTTTTTGTGTGTGGGCTCTCCCTACCGTGAATTTTTGTTCGACAATGTGCGTGATGTGGTTGAGTCGATGGGCCAAGTAGACGGCTTCTTTTTTGACATCGTGCAACCCATCCCCTGTGTCTGTTATCACTGCCGTACGGCCATGATGGCGGTTGGCCTTGACCCGTCGGTCGAGGCGGACCGCTTGCAATGGGGTGCCGAAACCAGTGCCCGCTTCAAGCGTGATATGACCGCCGTCGTCAAATCGCTGGTTCCTAACGCGACGGTGTTTTATAATGCCGGGCATGTGGCTCCCCGCGACCGGCGCTGGGCTGATTCCTATAGCCACTGGGAAATCGAAACGCTGCCGAGTGGTGGCTGGGGCTACCTGCACTTCCCCATCGCGGTGCGCTATGCCCGTACGCTAGGGATGCCCGTGCTGGGCATGACGGGCAAGTTCCATACCTCGTGGGGTGATTTTCATTCCTTCAAAAACAAAGCCGCGCTCGAATTCGAAGTATTCCGTATGCTCGCCCACGGCACCGCCTGTAGTGTGGGGGATCAATTGCATCCCAATGGCTTGATTGACCGCGACGTGTATGATTTGATTGGCTCGGTCTACACAGAAGTCGAACGCCGCGAGCCGTGGTGTGTCGATGCCCATGCCATCACCGACATCGCGGTGTTGTCCCTCGAAAAAGCCGTGTCGTCGGCGTGGGCCGATGCCATCCCGGCGGCCACCTTTGGGGTGGTGCGCATGCTCGAAGAATTGAGCATGCAGTTTGATATTGTCGACACCCAAGCGGATTTTGCCCCATACAAACTGATTATTTTGGCCGACGAAGCCGTGATCGACGACGCCACTAGTGCCAAACTCAGTGCCTATGTGGCCAATGGTGGATCGTTGATTGCCTCGCATCGCTCGGGGATGCGCAATAACCAGACGATTTTGCCGGTGTTGGGCGTCGATTGCGTAGGCGATATCGCCATGAGCCCCGATTTCATCGTGCCCAGCGATACCATCGGCCAAAGCCTGCCCCGTACCGAACATGCCATGTATTTGCGGGGCACGCAGGTGACGCCCCAGGCCGGTACGAGGGTGTTGGCGCATACTGTTCAGCCCTATTTTGAGCGCTCGTGGCGCCATTTCAGTTCGCACCGTCACACGCCATCGGCAGGGGTGGTGGGTGCGCCGGCGGTGACGCAGGCCGGGCGGGTTATCTATTTCGCCCACCCCGTATTCAGCCAATACCACACCAATGCACCCCGCTGGGTCAAACAACTGGTCGCCGATGCTATTGCACGCTTGTTGCCCACGCCCTTGTTGCGCCATCAGGGACCTTCGACGATCACTAGCTCGGTGATGCGCCAATCCCAGCGCACCATCGTGCATCTGTTGCACTATATTCCCGAACGGCGCGGGTTAGATTTTGATGTTATCGAAGACGTCATCCCGCTCTACAATGTGCAAATCGCCATCAGAGCTGATCAATCTGTTGGCCAAATGTATCTCGCTCCCAGTAGGCAGGAACTAAAATACACACACCACGCTGGGTATTACCAGGTCACCATTCCGGTGATTGATGGTCATGCCATGCTGGTGTGTGGAGATGCATAGGTAATGTGGGTACCGCCGTGCGGGGAACCATCCCCGCACGGCGGTTTTTGGTTAGTGACACGCCAGTATGGCTTTTTCAAATTGCTGGATTGTATAGTTGATATCATCGGCAGTATGCATAATACTCATGAATCCCGCTTCGAATTGCGATGGTGCAAAATAGACACCGTTGTTGAGGAGCGTATGAAATACTCGGGCATAGCGTTGGGTATGTGCAAATGCTTTGGCAGTGGCATAATTGGTAATCGATTGACCGTGTTGCTGTAAAAAATAACAACCAAACATGCTGCCACACGAATCAATTTGGGCAGGAATATGATGCGCGGCAGTGACTTGGCGTAAGCCGTCACACAATTGCTGGGTGCGCGCGTGCAAGGTATTCCAGTGCTCGGGGTTGTTGAGGATGCGCAATGTACTCAGGCCGGCAGCCATTGCCAGTGGATTGCCTGACAACGTCCCTGCTTGATACATTGAACCGCTAGGGGCGACGTGTTCCATGATATGACGTTTGCCGGCATACACGCCGACGGGCAATCCGCCACCGATGACTTTCCCGAGACAGGTAATGTCCGGTGTAAGATTCCATAGTTGTTGTGCGCCACCGAGGGCAACTCTAAATCCCGTCATGACTTCATCGAGGATAAACAAGGCGCCGTGGGTGTGACATAACGCTTGGAGCGATTGTAAAAATCCTGCGTGTGGCAACACAAATCCCATGTTTGCCGCGATGGGCTCGACGATGATGCCGGCAATTTGGTCGGGGTATTGGCGAAAGAGCGCTTCTACTGACGCGATGTCGTTATATTGGGCAATCAACGTATCATTGGCGACATGGACGGGGACGCCTGGCGAGTCGGGTAACCCGAGGGTGGTGACACCACTCCCCGCTTGGACGAGTAACATGTCGGCATGGCCGTGGTAGTTGCCGGCAAATTTGATGATTTTGTCGCGCTTGGTATATGCACGAGCGAGTCGCAACGCACTCATGCAGGCTTCGGTGCCACTATTGACAAAGCGCATCATCTCGATGTTTGGCATTAATTGCAAAATGTATTCGGCCAAATCGTTTTCGAGTTTGCTTGGTGCGCCAAAACTGGTGCCATGGGCCGCTGTCATCGCGATTTGGGTGCTGACTTCGGGATGGGCATGTCCAAGCACCAAAGGTCCCCACGATAACACGTAATCAATAAAGCGATTGCCATCCACATCCCACATATATGCCCCATGCCCGCGATTTATGAATCGCGGGGTACCGCCGACGCCACCAAAGGCGCGGACAGGGCTGTTGACGCCGCCAGGAAATAATTGTTGGGCGCGGGCAAAGAGTTTTTCTGAATGCGTAATTGCCATGGTACGTTATCCTTCCACATATGAGTGAATGATTTGTTGGGCGGTATTTTGGGCATGATGAATACAATCGGGGATGCCAATCCCGCCATAGGAACTTCCTGTCAAAAAAAGCTGGGATGGTGTCTGGGCGACGCACTGTGCGAGCCACTGGTGATGGTCAAGCGTGTATTGGGGCGTGCCGAATGGCCAGCGAAAAATCCGTGTAAACTCCGGTGGTGTGGTGATGTTGAGCACCTTTTGCAGTTCGGCGCTAGCGAATGCGCTGATCTGATGATCATCCATCGCCAGTAATTCTTGATTGGATTGGCCGCCAAAAAACATCCGAATGAGTATGTGTGATGATGGCGCGCGCTGGGTAAACTTCTGTGAAGAAATCGTGATGGCATTAAAGTAGCGTTTTTTGCCATCTGCATACAGCACGCCATAACCATCGAGTGGGGTAGGGAGTGCGTCACGACGGTACGCAAGTGAAATAGTACCGGTACTGACATATAGTTGCGATTGTAGTTGAGTCGCCAATGCCGGGGCCATTGTGGAAATCAGTTTGGCCGTGTGATGCGCTGGCGTACTGAGCACGACGATATCTGCGTCGATCGGCGCATGGTGCTTCCCATGTATTTGATAGTGTCCTTCATTGCGGGTGATTTGTTGGATGGGATGATTGGTATGGATTGTGACATGGTATAGCTGGGCAACTAATGTATCTACTAGGTATTGTGTCCCTTGCGGAAAGGTGAAAAACAGTGATGTGGGGGGTGTCGCGGGTGTGGTTGGTGGTTTGATTCCTGCGGCGATACTGCCGTGTTGGCGTTCGGAATGCACATATTGTGGGAAGGTTGCCTGCATACTTTGTTGTTTGGCGTCCGCATTGTAGATCCCCGCCATCAACGGGATTCCTAAGGTATCGCGGATTTCGGCACCATAGCGCCTTGTCAAAAAATCGTACAGGCTTTCGTCGTCTGTCGCACGGCGGCGTGGGATAAATCGCTCACATAGTAGGCGCAACTTGCCACCCCAGCCAAAAAGTGGACTGGTGAGCACTGGCATGAATTGGGTGGGGACAATGAGCTGAAATCCGGTTGGGACGCGGTGGAGTCGGTTATGCTTCCATACATACAGTGTGCGCTGTTGCACGTTGGTACCAATATGTTGTTCAGCGATACCGAGTTCTTGGGCCAGCTGGAACGCCCATGGTTTGCTCCGCAACATCGAATCAGGCCCTGCCTCAATCACAAATTGCGCTGCCTCGTGATCTACCGTGGTGGTAGTGATTTTGCCACCGAGACGATTAGTTTGTTCGTACACATCAATCTCGGCAGCAATTTGGTGTTGCATTACGGCTGCTTGTAGGTACCAGGCAGTGGCAAGCCCACTGATTCCGCCACCGACAATGGCGATGCGCACGAGGCGTCCATGGTTAGTGGTATTTGCTGGCATAGCGATGGACCTCGTCAATGAGTCGTGCGACTGTATCAACCGGTGTTTGTGGTAAAATCCCATGTCCCAAATTGAAAATATGCTTGCCGGTGTGACCGACCTGATCGAGGATGTGCTGGGTGTGGTTTTGCACCACATTCCAGTCGGCGCATAACACGGCCGGATCAAGATTTCCTTGTAACACCACGTCGTTCCCGAGAATTTGTCTGGCCTGTGACAATGTAATGCGCCAATCGATGCCAATCACATCGCTATTGGTTTGGGCAATGTCGGCGAGTAGTCCGGCCGTCCCCGTGCCAAAATGAATGATGGGTACTTGGGCTTTTTGGGCAATCTGGATAGATTGTTGGGTATAGGGCAGTACATAGTGGCGATAATCGAACGGGCTCAATTCGCCGACCCAACTATCAAAGAGCTGGAGCGCATTGGCACCAGCTTCGGCTTGTGCCAAGAGCAACTCGCCGCTAACGCGTGCGAGCAGTTGCATGAGGGTGTGCCAGGCTTCGGGCTGGTTGTACATGAATTGTTTGAGCGTCAGCCGTGATGTGCCCCCCATCCCTTCGATGGCGTAGCTCGCTAGCGTAAACGGCGCCCCACTAAAGCCAATCAGCGGGATGTTGCGACTAGCCAATTCGGGAATCACTAGCCGTATGGCTTGGAGCGTTCCCTCCATTTGTTCGCGCGGATCACGCCATTCTAGTTTGGTGACATCGGCGGACGTACGAATCGGATTGTGGATGAGCGGGCCCTCGCCTTTGATATAGTCGAGCGAAAACCCTAGTGACATCAGCGGGGGCAATATATCGGCAAAGATAATCGCCGCATCGAGATCGAATTGCTGGATTGGTTGCAAGGTTACTTGGCACGATAATTCGGCCGAATTGATGATGTCTAAAATGCTATAGCGTTGCCGTAATTCGCGATATTCCGCCATGTAACGTCCCGCTTGGCGCATAAACCATACTGGGGTGGTATCGACTGACTCCCCACGACAGGCACGTAAAAACCGACTATTTTGAATTGACATAAAAATAATCCTTTATTTCAACCACGTCAACACATCTTTTGCAAAGTACGAGATGATAATATCGGCGCCAGCGCGCTTGATCCCAATCAAACTTTCGATGGCACAGGTGGGTAAATCGATCCAGCCGTTTTGGGCAGCCGCATGGAGCATGGCGTATTCGCCACTGACTTGGTATGCTACTACGGGGAGCGTGGTGTGTGCGCGTACCTGGGCAATTACATCGAGGTATGCCATGGCAGGTTTGACCATCAACATATCAGCACCTTCGGCGATATCAAGAGCGATTTCGCGGAGTGCTTCGCGACGATTGGCAGGATCCATTTGGTATGTATGCCGGTTGCCAAATTGTGGTGGACTTTCGGCGGCATCACGAAACGGACCATAAAAACCACTTGCGTATTTCACGGCATAACTCATAATGCTCGTATTGGTTAATTGGTGAGCGTCGAGCGATTGCCTGATTGCGCCAACCATCCCGTCAATCATTCCTGAAGGAGCAATAATATCTGCACCTGCTTGGGCATGGACCACGGCTGCGCGGCCAAGCAGTGTCAATGTCTCGTCGTTAAGTAGGTACCCCTGCGGTAATTGTGGCTGGTAATAAGGAGAATCTGGCGTATTGATCAGACCACAATGGCCATGACTGGTATATTCACAAAAACATAAATCGCTAATCACCACTAATGCTGGTACTGCCTGTTTCAATGCCCGAATTGCTTGCGGGATGATACCGTCTGTCGAAAAATTGTCACTCCCCGTCGCATCTTTATATGTCGGAATGCCAAACAACATGATTGCTGGAATGCCAAGTGCAGAGATGTGTTTGACTTCTTCGACAAGTAAATCAATTGACCATTGGAATTGCCCAGGCATTGAGGCAATCGGGTATTTGATACCGGTTCCTGGTCGCACAAAAAACGGCAATACGAAATTATCGGCATGTAATCTGGTTTCACGCACCATGCGCTGGATAGTGTCATTGAGGCGGAGCCGGCGTGGGCGTAGTGCGAGATTCATCGAGGTGACTCCTCTGCAAAATAATTTGCAATTTGGTGCACAAATAACGCGATGTCGAGATGGCTTGTGGTAATCGGCGTCGTGAATCCATGCTGGATGGCAGCGCTAATAGTTGAATTCCCCATACAGGCCATGGGGAGTGTGCGGAGTGCCGGTATCGCCGCTATACGGATGGCAAAATTAGTGACACACGATGGGCTTGTCACGGTAACCAAGTCACTGTTATCTAATAGTTGGTGCACCGGAATCGTACTGTCGGGGATAATCGTGTCATACAAATCAACCCGGGTGAGGTTGTTTCCAAGTACGGTGAAGCGTGCTGGTGCAATCCGTGAAGTGAACCAGCAATAGGTGTGATGTGGAGACGTGTGTACGGTTGCCTCCAATGAATCAGCAGTGGCTATAGGTGCCGTGCAGTCAACAGCACGCTGGAATAAGGTATGAAAGAGCGTCGCACTGCGTGTACTTATTACACCGATACGGGTGTGTATAGGGAATTGAAACGGTTGTGGGTACTGTTGTACAACGATATGCAATAGCCGAATGGCGTTTTCACTGGTAAACAGTACCCAATCGAATGCGCCTTGCTGGATTTGTGATAATGTCTGCTCAATAGACGCTGTATCTGGGTTTGGAATAAATGCGATGCAAGGAAATAAGTGCACTATTCCCCCACTCGCCGTAATGGCGTTGGCTAATTCTGTTGCTTGTGATAGCGCGCGAGTTACGATAATCCGCTTACCGCTGAGGCTCATCAGCCGATCCTCCAGCTAGTAATTGGCTAGCACCGCGTTGTTGGAGTTGCTCCGCTATTCCCGCACTAATCTGGAATGCTTGGTCGACATCGTGTACCTGGTGTGTTGCATCGGTGTGGATACAGGTTTGCCCATCGCGACTCAATACCCGAGCCGTGACGTGGTAGGTGTCGTTGTGTGTACGATAGGCATACGCGGCAATCGGTGCGCTACAACCGCCACCTAGATGCGTCAATATGCCGCGTTCGAGAGCCACCATAATTGCCGTCGGTGTGTCATGGATCGCTTGCAGACATGCCATGATGGTGGGATCTTGATGGCTCTGGACCGCTAATGCTCCTTGGCCTGGGGCGCAGAGCATTTCATCATCGCTAAACACATAACTAATGTATTTGTACAAATTTAAGCGTGCCAGCCCCGCTTGCGCCAATACAATCGCATCGAGTGCTTGCATTGGATCCATGGCTTTCTGCAAACGCGAATTAATATTGCCGCGGATATCAACCATGCGTAAATCTGGTCTTAGCCGCAACAGTTGGGCTGCTCGGCGGATACTACTTGTGCCTACCCGGGCTCCGAGTGGCAGTGTCTGCAATGTGTAATCATGGCGACTAATCAGTACATCGGCGTGGTCGCCACGTACCGGAATCGCGACGACGGGCAACCCTAGGGTTGCTTCGGTCGGTAAATCTTTGAGGCTATGTACGGCAATATCAATTGTCTGGGCGTGGAGTTGTTGCTCAATTTCAGCGGTAAATAACCCTTTGCCGCCAATCAATGGGAGCGGTGATTGGATGTCAATATCCCCTTTGGTGGTAATGACGGTGGTGGTGGTCGTGATGTGTGGATACATGCGGGTGAGTGATTGGGCGACGAAATCACTCTGCCACCGCGCAAGCGCAGAGCCACGCGTCCCAATGCGAATGTGTAATGGATGTGTGGTCGCCATAAATGTGTGATATTCCTCTTGTGCACGGGTAATTGCGTGCTGGCGAATTTGCATGGTCGGTGTGTGCAGGAGTTTGTGGGTGATGCGACGCCCTAGTTGGGTGACGACGTCGTGTGTGGTGCGTTGCGTATTATCAAGCAAACGTTGGGCATGCCGGGTTTCTGTGGCACATATTTGGGCTGCCTGCTGGCGTAATGTGGTGATTGCTGTTGTTGACTGTCTGAGCTGTTTCCATTCAATGAACGTATGGTAGTGTTGCTGAATGAGTACTTCGACTGCAGGTTTGGCGGCTAGGCGTTGCGCTTTGTGGTGGTCAACAACTTGATGCAGGGTATCAATGTTGATGAGCGGGATGCAGTGGGCAATGTGTGGATCGACATTGCGTGGCACCGAGAGGTCAATTATGAGCCGTAGTGGTGCGTGATATTCTGCTTGGTGCAATACATAAGTCGGTGCATGGGTGGCGACGATCAATACGTTGTAGTCTGCGAGGGTCGGTAGCCGTTGCTCCCAGTCAATTGCCTGCGCCATGTATTGTGTGGCCAGTGTGTGAGCCCGTTCAGAACTCCGATTACTAATGGCAAACGGGATGTGTTGGTGTTGGAGTGCTTGTGCTACGAGTTGGGCAATCTCTCCTGCCCCCCATAGCATGACCCGTGGCGGTGTTTCCCCCAGCGTGTGTTGCATTGCCGTCACGGTGACATGAGCGACCGACGTCGAATGTCGCCCGATGTGGGTGTGCTGTTGTGCAGCTCTGCCGGCCCGGATGGCTGACGTAAAGAGTTGCCGTAAATAGGCCGAACAGTTTCTGCGGTACGTTGCATCGCGCAAGGCTCGCTTGAGTTGCCCGATAATTTGAGGCTCACCAAGTACCAGTGATTCCAATCCGCAGGCAACACGATAGATATAGTATTCGGCTTTATGGAGCTGCAGATACGTCGCATACGTGGATAGTTGTGGGTGCTGACCATCGATAAACGTACTGATAAAGTTTGTTAACCATGATTTGGTGGCAGACAAATCTGTACTATCGACATATATCTCGGTGCGGTTGCAAGTGCATACAACGACATAGGCGGTGAATGGTGTGGATGGATCTTGCATTGCCTGGTGTAGTGCGGCCTGGATACGCGCCTCTGCACGATTAAGTTGCTCACGGATGACTAACTGCGCGTGGTGGTGATTGATACTCAATACGGCAAGTTGTGGAGTGGCTGATTGGTACATAATTTGTGTATAGTGCTAGGCTGTTATCGCGGTAAACAACAATCGAGTGGGCAAATGTCGTGATTGGCCGGAAAGTGTCCACAGGCCTGGCGGTTTGTACCAGATGTGCATCGTTCGGCAATGAGATCGGTAATCATCGAGATAAATACAGGATGCGTTCCGACACTGGCTACGCGGGTAAATTGCATCCCCAGTTGTGTGGCGGTAGCGTGTGCTTCGGTATCGAGATCGTGGACGACTTCCATATGGTCCGAAATAAATCCGACGGGCACTACAATCGTATGCTCAATCCCTTGCTGATGGAGCTGCGTAATGACTTCATTTACATCTGGTTCGAGCCACGGAGTCTGTGGTGCACCACTCCGACTTTGGAATACCAACTGGTATTGGCTGATTCCCAACGTGTGAGCGACCAGTCGACAGGTCTCGGTCAATTGTGTGATATAGGCGCTTTTTTCGGCCATCGCCATAGGAATACTATGCGCTGTAAATAGCAGGTAATCAGTGCTGGTGAGTGGCCACGTGGCAACCGCAGGAGTAATTTGGGCACAAATAGCATCAATGTATTTGGGGTGGTTATAAAACACCCGAATCTTGGCAAATTGTGGTGGCTCTACGAGGTCTTGGCTGGCCCGGATAATGTCTTCGCGATATTGGCGGCATCCCGAATAACTACTGTAGGCCGATGTTACAAAGGTCAACACCTGTTTTTTGCCATCGGCTTGCATCGTCTGTATGGTGTCACGCAGGAACGGATGCCAATTACGATTCCCAAAATACACGGGAATGTGGATGTTGCGCTGACGCAGTTCCAGTTCGAGTGCTACAATCAAGGCTCTGTTTTGAGCATTGATTGGGCTAATTCCTTGGCGGGCATAATAATGTTGGGCGACGGCCAGCAAGCGCTCGCGCGGGATCGCCCGCCCAGCAGTGACGTTTTCCAAAAACGGTAACACATCATCCATGCCTTCTGGTCCACCAAACGACAGCACCAAAATTGCATCATAGTCACGAACCATATCGATAATTGTCATTTGGTGGCCTCTGTCCGTGTGCTACGAATCTGCACGATTTCGTGATGAATACGGACTTCATACGTATCAACAGATTTTTTGACGACTCCATCGATGGCTTGCCCAGTGCGCAAATCGAATTTTCCGTAATGCCAAGGACAAACCACACTACATTCTTCGCTATTGACGATACCTTCACTTAATGGTCCGCGGGCATGACTACAACGATTATTGATGGCATATAACTGAGTATCGATTTTGAATACCGCAATCATTTTGCCGGCATAGTACGTGGTCTTGATGGGGGTTTGCGCGAATTCGTGCACCGGAGCGACATCTACCCAATCCAGCATGGTATTTGGGGTGGATTGTGGTTGTGCAATTACCGGCCCACCCAGTGTGTCAAGTACCGCGTCTAGCGTGAGATTGGTACAGGCATACAACGGGGTGTCCAACAGCGTGTAGAGACTCGCGGTACTTTCACGGAGCTCTTGTACCAAATCCAAAAAATCTGCAGGCTCGTCGGTTTCGAACGCGACGACAAATTCATAGTCGTCGATGCCATAGCTATAAGTGGTATTCAAGCGGATTGATGGGTATTTTTTGCCGATGGTGATGTGCTCATCCATCATCCCTTGGCGTGCTTGGGGTGATAATTGATACCAAGCACGTGTTTTGGTGAACGGGTAAACAAACAAATAGCGTGCTTCGGATGGATCAATGACGAGGCGTTCTTCGGGTTGTTCATCACTGCCACGGATTTCATAGATGGATCGTTTGGTTTGTGACAAATACGAGTGGCGCAACGTCAAATAGCCCCCTATCGCAGTATTACGAATCGTTGTGGCTAACGCTTGGAATGGCTCGGGCGTCTCGGCGATCTGCCATAGCAAAAAATCCGCGTCGGCGCGACTCCCTACTAGGGTGTATGGGCGCAACAGCATCAGCCGATTAAATTGCATGATGACTTGTTGAAGCTCGATTTTGTGCTGGTGTTGGGTTTCTTGTGCAAGCCGATACCATGCTTGTGCAACGCTATAAAACGCAAATCGCACATACTGACGCTGGGTCAACTTGTGAGGCGTCATTTGGGTGGTATTTGCTGGTGTCGTGCTTCTGGCGAGGGTTGGCCGCATGGTGATACCTCCATTTATAAACGTTTCTTCACTGTAACAATCTAGTTTGTATTTTACATTAAATTTATATGAGAATGTATTTATGATACTTGTGTTTTCACATAATACGCTAAAAATAAAAATTACATAAATTTATATATTATATGGTTGTAAAAAGGTAAATTAAAAAATAAGTAATATGTAATATGTAAACTTACCGACCGTTTAGTGAAAACTCATACCTACCGGTCAGTTAATTTTATCGCTAAAACTGTTAAAAATAACATAAGACGTCCTCCACTCGGGTACGAGTGGAGGACGTCTGGGTGATAGTTTTTATTATGGGAGGTGGGTGTGGGCGATTTTGATGCAAATGTCACTGATCACGGTAATCCCTGTGGCCTGGGCTTGAGCCTCCGCCTCGGCATGGTGGATCTCTAGTTGCAACCACAATACCTTGGCCCCGATGGCAATCGTCTCGACCACAATCTCTGGCACGGCACTTGATTCACGAAACACATCGACGATGTCGATGGCCACCGGTACATCACGCAATGTGGCGTAGGCTGGCTCACCAAGTACCTGTGTCTCGCGGGGATTGACGGGGATAATCCGGTAACCGTGGCGTTGTAAGTAGGCCGCTACTTGGTAGCTGGCCCGCTCTGGTTTGCTCGTTAACCCCACCACGGCAATGGTTTTGCTCTGTTGGAGCACCTGGGCAATTACATCATTGCTCATGATTACGTCCCCACTACATGCGTGACCAGCCGGTGGATGGGGGCACCTGCACCGGTGCCACAGGCGGCCTCGTCCGGTTTGTCTGACAAGCCAAACAACAGTGCCCCTTGGGATTGCCATTGCTGGGCGATTTGCCACAACTCACCGGTGATTACGATTTCACGCGTGAGCAAATCAAGGGCGTCCAAATTGTCGGGAGCACAACCAAAGCGGGCTGCGGTCTCGGTGTATTCGATGTAACGGAAAGCTTTGAACGGCGTCATATCGCCGGCACGGTAGAGTTGGGCGAAATCACGTTGGAAGTCCTCGAGCGGTGATTTGAATGTCTGAATCCGGGCCTCGGTTAAGTCGACATAATGAGAAAAATCACGCATAATGCCTTGTTCAAGCATCGACTGCAAGCCATCGGGCGTAACGATGCCACCGCCAGCCATCACACAGATAAACGCCAAGAAATCTTGGTTGTCGCCGGTGAAGCGGTGGAAGCGCGGTTGATTGAAGCGGTGGTAGGTTTCGCTAAACAGCGTATCGTTGTAGTTGTTAGCCAGCACGCTCGTGACGGCGCTTTTGAGGGCGGTGAGGCGGGCAGCATCGATGAGTTGGTGATTGCGACCACGGGCGCCAATGAAGGTTTTGTCGAGGTCGATAAGGATAGCAGTATGTTCATCAACCACATGTTGCGCCGCAAATGCATCAATGTTGCGCCAACGATTTGAGGTATAAACGCCAGCATCATTCGATACACCATAAAACGGATCTTCGCTGCGTTTTTCGTCGCAAATATAAGCTGCACCCTGCCACCCCGAACGTTTAGCGATGGTCAAATAGGTGCCGCCATCACTTTGACGGGTATCACCAATCATCATAAAGCGTTGGATTGGGCCGGCTTGACGTAACGATTGAGCAGCTTTCAAAATAGTCATTGCTACATTCGCATAGGCATCATCGCCTTTGCGTGGTTGGGTATTGGGGGCAATGTCTTGCAGGCCGGGCAGACGGGCATCGATGGGGCGGATATTGCGGTAGGCCACAAAATCGCCCAACACATCGGCTAGGGCGTGACGTCCATAGATTTGCATCAACGACTCCTTCGGCTATTTGCCGGCATACCCAGCTGCTACCAAAAGTTCGGCATTCAAAATCGCCCCACCAGCGGCGCCACGAATCGTATTGTGTGACAGCACTACCATGCGCAAATCATTGACAGGACAGCTACGAATGCGCCCAATCGACACGCTCATCCCAGCCCCCAAATCGCGATCGCGGCGGGGTTGAGGGCGGTCGGGATGGGTATGGATGATGAGTGGCTGTGCCGGTGCTGAGGGCAAATCGCGTACGATTTGGGGGGCTTGCCAGCCCGCATAAATCGCATTGGCATCGGCTACTGTTAATCCCCGCACTGATTTGAGTGAAATCAATGCCGTATGCCCGTCGGTGACAGGTACGCGGGTGACTTGGGCGCTCATGCGCATCGCCGCCAAGCTAATTGCCGAGTTGTCATAACGACCAAGAATTTTACATGGTTCAGCTTCGATTTTTTCTTCTTCAACCCCATTGGCGATATTGGGCACAATGTTGTCGATGATGTCGAGTGACGGCACCCCGGGGTAGCCGGCACCAGACACGGCTTGGAGCGTGGCGATTTGCACGATGTCGAGTCCGACGGCGTCGTAGAGTGGTTTGAGCGCCATGGCGATGCCGATCACCGAACAATTGGGGTTAGTCACCAGCGCCCCACGCCAGCCCCGGGCTTTGCGTTGATCGTCGATGAGGTTGACGTGTTCGGGATTGACTTCGGGGATAATCAACGGCACATCGCTCGCCATGCGGTATGACGACGCATTGGAGCAGACGGCGGTATGTGCGGCCCACAGTGGTTCGTAGAGCTTGGCGGCGTCTGTAGGCAAGGCTGACAACGCAATCGCCACATTGTCGGCGACGACATCACTCGCTTGCACAATCATGTTTGCTACACTGGCCGGCGGGGCGCCATCAAGTACCCAGCGCACCAGTTCGCCGTAGGGGCGGCCAATGGTGCGATCAGAGCCGGTGAGTACTGCGATTTCAAACCACGGGTGGTTTTCAAGCAGTTGGATCATGCGTTGGCCAACGGCACCGGTTGCACCGAGGATGGCAACAGGAATGCGTGGTGATTTCATACAGACTCCTTTGTGTCATATCGATAATACAAATGAAATGCGTCGATTGGCTCTCCATCAACACAGAGCAACGCAGGTTCATGGGCATATTGCACAAAACTTGCCCGCAGGTAGCCGTGGAGTGCGCTGGTTTGGCTGGTCGTAACGCTTAATTTGCGCATCTGCAGGTGGTGAGCACGGCCATGGTCAATCACTGCCTGCAACAATTGGCGTGCAATCCCGTGATTGCGCTGTGCGGGTGCCACATACATGCCCCATACCATACCACAATGGGTCATTTTGGGTGAGGCGTCGAGGTGACATTCCGCCATTCCTCCCAGTTCATCTGCGACGTCGGCGATCACAATGGTTTGGACACCGTCGCTATTGCGACTGGCCATTTGCGCCTAGTAATCGTCTGACCAGTCAGCTGCTTGGCTCGCACTCATCGCAAACGCCAACGGCTCTTGGGCGAGTACCTGCAGGCGCAGTCGTTTCACTGCCATGGCATCTGCGGGTTGAATGCGCCGTATCTGCATCGGTTATGCCAATGCCAATTCGTGCAGTGCTTTGACGGCGATATCGCCATCACTTGCGGCTACCACAATACTAATCGAACATTCCGACGATCCTTGGGCGATTACCAGGATATTCACACTGGCCTCGGCGATTGCACTAAACACCTTGGCGGCGACGCCTGGGCGTTCGTGGATGCCCACACCGACGACTGTCACAATCACCACTTCGTCCCGTGATTTCACTCGGTCGATGTCGCCCCGTTCGAGTTCGTGGCGCAGTGATTGTTCGAGTGCGTTGATAACGGCAGGCGTCGACTGATTGGGAATGACGAAGCAGATGCTCTGCTCAGATGATGCCTGCGAAATCATCAGTACATTCGCTCCCGCGTGGGCTACCGCACCAAATGTGCGGGCAGCTACTCCTTGCACGCCAATCATGCCCCGCCCCTCGACAGTAATCAGGTTCATGTTGCGGATGACGGTGACGGCCCGGATGGCGTGCGTGGTGGGCTCTGATACCCGCGTTACCAACGTACCCACATGACTCGGGTTAAACGTGTTGCGGATGCGGATAGGGATGCCCCGCTCGATGACCGGACGAATGGTCTTGGGGTGTAGGACTTTGGCGCCAAAGTAGGCCAATTCGCTCATTTCGGCGTACGACAGATGATTGAGCACCTTGGCATGTTTGACGAGGCGCGGGTCGGTAGTCATTACGCCATCGACGTCGGTATAAATGTCGACTTCATCGGCGTCTAATGCTTCCCCAAAAATAGCCCCGCTATAGTCACTGCCACCTCGGCCCAATGTGGTTATTGCACCACTGGCGGTGGCGCCGATAAAGCCGGTAATCACTGGCGTGATGCCTTGGGCAAAGAGGGGCAAAATAGCCGCCTGGATTTGGTCGCGGGTTTGGGGGTAAATGGGGGCGCCGTTGCCAAATTCCGCCGTTGTTAGTACCACCGTGTTGGCATCGATGGCTTGGGCTGGCGTCCCTTTGGCGTATAAGGCAGCCGCAACGAGGCGCACACTCATGCGCTCGCCAAGGCTGGCGATGGCGTCGAGGGCCCGTGGCGAGGCTTCGCCGAGGACACCGACGGCTTGGATAAGGAGTTCGTATTCACTTATCAACGTATTGATTTGTTGGGCAAGCGCCGCACTTGCTGGTGTATCGCCGGCTAATTCGTGCAACGTGGTGATGTGGCGGGAACGCAATGCATCTGCACTGGTGTGGGCACTAGCTTTATCGCCCCGCGCCGCTGCATTGGCTCCATTAATCAAGATATCGGTGACGCCACTCATGGCTGATACCACGACAGCCACATTATCCCATTGTGTTTTTTGATCATGCACAATCTGACAAAGCATGCCGATGGCTGCGCTACTGCCGACCGACGTGCCCCCAAATTTCATTGCAAGTACGCTCATATGATCCTCGTTGTTTATAATCCGAGCCATTTGACAATGGCATCGAGGTTGGCAGGAATTGCTTCGGGGGTGGCGAATTGTTCCACCGCCGTGTTGGGGTCTTTGAGGCCGTGGCCGGTCACTATTGCCACATAGGTGCCGTCGCGGTCGACTTGGCCGCTCTGCACCAATTTGCGTAGCCCGGCCACGCCGGCTGCCGAGGCTGGCTCAATAAACACCGCTTCTTGGCGGGCCAAATCTCGCCATGACGCCAAAATCTCGGTGTCGGTGACTTCACCGATGATGCCTTCAGATTCATCGCGGGCGGCCACCGCTTGCTTCCAGCTGGCGGGATTGCCGATGCGGATGGCAGTGGCAATGGTTTCGGGGTAGGCGATAGGTGTGCCACGTACAATAGCCGCCGAGCCACTGGCTTCAAATCCCAGTATGCGTGGCAAGTTTTTGATTTTGCCAGCGGCGTGGTATTGCTTGAAGCCGTGCCAATAAGCGGTAATATTGCCTGCATTACCTACCGGCAGACACAAACCATCAGGAGCACGGCCTAGTTCATCACAAATTTCGTAAGCAGCGGTGGCTTGACCATCGATGCGGTAGGGGTTGACGGAATTGACCAGGGTCAGGGGGTGTGATTCAGAAATTTCGCGCACAATCCGCAAGGCATCGTCAAAGTTACCATCGATAACTAACAAGCGGGCGCCATACATCAATGCCTGTGCCAATTTACCAAGGGCGATTTTGCCCGCTGGCACCACCACCACGGCTTCGATGCCGGCGCGGGCCGCATAGGCTGCGGCACTCGCTGAGGTGTTACCGGTCGAGGCACAAATCACGCAATTAGAACCGGCTTCGACCGCTTTGGCAACGGCCATCACCATGCCACGATCTTTAAATGAGCCAGTTGGATTCATGCTTTCGAGTTTGACATACAACTTGGCGACGCCTACGGCTGCCGCCAAACGGGGTACATCGAGGAGTGGCGTGCGCCCTTCGCCAAGTGTCAACATTGGCGTATTGGCGGTGATAGGCAGAAACTCTCGGTAGTTTGTGAGTAACATATGCACCTTTCATACAAAAACCCCCCTCCTTGTGGGAGGGGGGGGGCGACACCGGGTCGACCGAAACACCACTCACCACAACCCTATGCCACACCTGTAGTGGTGCGGCTGCGAGTAGTAGTAGTAGTGGTGACCATCCGGCAAATCGTTTTGTTCAACATGATACTAATAATACGTCCTCTTTTGTGCACTGTCAAATGGATAGAGATTGGGTATAATATGCTAATGGAATATATGCCTAGGTGTGGGCGATAGCGCCGTTTGTTGAATGATAGGTTAGGAAAAAATGATGTACGACGCAACCATGGTTGCCATTGATGTTGAAGCAACCGGTTTAAGTGATATTGACGATGAAGTTATTGAAGTCGCCGCGGTACGCTTTCGTGGCTTGACTGAAGTCGACCATTACACCACCTTGGTCAAACCGAGCGTTGCAATCCCCTTCAAAATCTCGCGCATCACCAATATTACCGATGCCATGGTGGCCGACAAACCCACCTTTGCCGAAGTACGCGCCCAGCTCAAGGCCTTTATCGGCGATGATCCGGTGCTAGGGCACAGTGTCGATTTCGATGTACGGATGCTGGCTGGCTCGGGACTACGCCTCAAACAACCCGCCATCGATACCTTTGAGCTCGCCACCTTGGTGACACCCAATGCCGGTAGCTTTAAGTTGACTGATTTAGTCAAAAAACTAGGCGTGACGGTGCAAGACGACGGTGATGCCCACCGCGCCTTGTACGATGCGCGGCTGGCCCAGCGCCTTTTTTGTCGCTTGTATGAATTACTCATCGACAATGACATGGCGTTGATTGAAGAAGTACTGCGTATCACCCGCACCCTGCCCAATTGGCCACTACGTCCAATCTTTGCCCAAGCGTTGAGTGATGTGGCCAAAGCGTCGTTTGGCAAAAACAAGCCCCGCCGCGTGCGCTCGCTCGATGACTACATCCCCCTCGAGCCTACCAATTCGTCGACACCGATTCGTAATACCACCATCGAAAAAATATTTTCGACCACAGGGGTGTTGGGGCGCATGTTCCCCGGCTACGAACAACGCGAACCACAAGTCACCATGTCCACAGCCGTCGCCGAAGCCTTCAATACGGGCGATCATCTCATCGTCGAAGCAGGCACTGGTACTGGCAAAGGCCTAGCCTATCTCGTTCCGGCTGCTTTGCATGCACTCGAACGTGGCCAACGGGTGGTATTGACCACCCATACGATTAACCTGCAAGACCAATTGTTTTTCAAAGATATCCCCGCCCTCACCAAAATCTTTGATGCCGAACGGGCAGCCGGCAATACCCAAATCCCCGATATTGATTTGCAATCGGCGCTACTCAAGGGCCGTAGCAACTATCTGTGTATGCGCCGCCTCGATGAAGCCAAAGTCATTGGCGGTACCACTGATGACGACACCAAATCGTTGCTCAAAGTGGCCATGTGGGCCACCAAAACCGACGCCGGTGACCGCAACGAAATTGCCTTGTTTGACCGCGAAATGGTAACCTGGAACCGTTTGCATGCCGGCTTTGATATGTGCAATGGTCCCGCCTGTGCCTATTTCGACCAATGTTGGTTCTTTTTGGCGCGCCGCCAGGCCGAAGCTGCCCATTTGGTGGTGGTGAATCATGCCTTGATGTTGATTGATATGGTATTGGAATCTCCCATTTTGCCACCCTATGACCACGTGGTCATCGACGAAGCGCACAACCTCGAAGACGTCGCCACCGATCAATTCGGTTGGCGCCTCGATTACAGTGACGTCATTACCTTTTTTGACAGTATGATTCACGAAGGTGGCCAGATGCAAGCCGAGGGCTTACTGCTGCGCTTGCCGACGTTCCTTAAGGGCAGTACCGCCGGTCGCGACGTGAGTGAGCAGATGGCAAGGATTGTGGAGCGTACCAATCCATCCATCGAACGCGCCCGCACCCAGATCCGCGAATTGTTTGATCTGATGAGCATTGTGATGCTCCAAGAAGCCGAAACCAATAGCTACGACACCCGGCTGCGGATTACCGCTGCCACCCGTCGCTTGAGTAAATGGCAACCTATCCTGCCGGCATGGGAAAATGTAGCCTTGTCGTTTCGCAGTATTGCCCTGCAACTCAACGACCTCACCCAACTCGTCGATGCCCTCGCCGACGCCAATATCGTCGATTACGAAGCGCTGGCGAGCCAAACTAAATCGCTCAATCGTTTTGTACTCGACTTCAACATGAATATGGCTAGTTTTATCCATGGCGAAGACACCAATCTGATTACCTGGATGCTCCAAGCCCGTAATCGCGATGAATTGCAACTCGCCATCGCACCACTCGAAGTAGCCAGTTTGCTCCGTGAGCGCTTGTTTGACAAAAAGAAGAGCGTAATCCTGACGTCGGCCACCTTGTCAGTCAATAATCGCTTTGACTATGTACAACAGCGTCTCGGGGTAGACACCGACCACCACATCCAACTCGATTCTCCCTACGACTACGAAGACCAAGTGCTGTTGTATCTCCCCCAAGACATGCCCGAACCCAAAGATTTTGAGTACCAACAAGTCCTCGAACAAGCGATTGTCGATACCGCCATTGCGGCGTCAGGACGCACGCTGGTGCTGTTTACCTCGACGAGTTCACTGCGTACCACCTACAACGCCGTCTATGAAAAATTGGCTGAACAGGGGATTAATCTATTAGGCCAAAATATGGATGGCTCACGTAAATTGATTTTGGAGCGCTTCAAAACTGAACCGCGCAGTGTGTTATTTGGCACGTCAAGCTTCTGGGAAGGGGTCGATGTGGTTGGTGATGCCTTGTCGGCCTTGATTATCACCAAACTGCCTTTTGCAGTGCCCAGCGATCCCATATATGCGGCCCGGTCAGAACAATTTAGCGACGCCTTTAACGAGTATTCGTTGCCACAGTCGATTTTGAAGTTCAAACAAGGGTTTGGCCGGCTAGTCCGCGCCAAAGACGACCGCGGGATTGTCATCGCGCTCGATCGACGTTTGACCAGCAAAAAATACGGGCAACAATTTTTGCAATCGTTGCCCGCAACTACGGTGCGCACAGGTCCTATTCGAGCGGTCGCCTCGTTGGTGCGCCGCACGGTTACTCCGCCGGCGTCGCAGCCGGAGTAACCAAGCTCGCAAATTGGCGTTGATACAAATCGGCGTACATGCCACCGGCAGCCATGAGTTGATCATGGCTGCCGATTTCCATGACTTTGCCATGGTCGAGCACCACAATCCGGTCGGCACCACGAATGGTCGAGAGCCGGTGGGCGATGACGAAGCTGGTACGACCACGCAACAACCGCTCTAGTGCTTGCTGAATCAAGACTTCGGTGCGGGTGTCGACGCTACTGGTGGCTTCGTCGAGGATCAAAATATTTGGTTTGGCCAAAATCGCCCGCGCAATCCCAATCAATTGCCGTTGCCCTTGGCTGAGTGCTACCCCTTTGGCGCCGAGGATGGTGTCGTAGCCTTGGGGGAGTGACATGATGAGCTCATGGGCGTTGGCATCTGTAGCCGCGGCGATGACGTCGTCGTCTGTGGCATCGAGTTTGCCGTAACGGATGTTTTCTTTGACGCTATCCGAAAACAAGAAGGTTTCTTGCAGTACCATGCTCATCTGATGGCGCAGTGGTGTGAGCTGATATTCGCTGACATTGACCCCATCAATCGCCACGCTGCCTTGGGTCACATCGTAGAGGCGGGAGATGAGCGACACTAATGAAGTTTTGCCCGAGCCAGTCGGTCCGACCAACGCGATCATTTCACCGGGTTTCACCTGTAAGCTGACATCTTGTAGCACCCAATCGGCGTCACCGCTCTGGCCTTGACGGGCGTCGTAGCGGAACCAAACGTGGTCGAAGGTGACCGCGCCGTCGATATGGGTAACTGGAAGTTGCGTAGGCAATTCTGGCATGTCGACGGGATGATCGATCAGGTTAAATGTTCGTTCCGCCGCTGCCAAGGCTGATTGCGCGGTTGTATAAAACTGTGACAACGCTTGGATGGGACGAAAAAAGAAAGCTACGTACGACAAAAACGCCACCACAATTCCTGGGGTGACTTGATCCTGCAATACCAAATAGCCGCCGTAGCCGGCCACAATCGCAATCCCGAGGGCAGCTAGTACATCGACGAGCGGTCCAAAGGCGGCGGTGATGGCGGTCGCGCTGACGTTGGCGTCGCGGTTGGCAGCATTGCGTTGCGAAAAACGCTCACGGTTGACGTCGGTACGGGTAAAGGCTTGGGCCACTTTGACGCCGGCGATTTCTTCTTGGATGTCGGACGAGACATCTCCAATCGACTCACGGGTTTTGCGGAAGGCCCGCCGAGCTGAGGCCGCAAACAACTGAGTCATGATAAACAGTACGGGGATGAGCAAGAAGCTGGCAATCGACAGCCGCCAATCGAGCAATACCATGGCGATGACAATCCCTACCAAGGTAAACAAGTTGCCGATAATCATTACCAGCCCTTGGCCCAGCAGTTGGGTGATGACATCGATATCGTTGACGATGCGTGACATCAAGTCGCCGGCCGGGTTTTTGTCAAAAAACCGCAACGACAATTTTTGCAGATGACCAAACAATTCACTGCGCATGTGTGCGATGGTGCGTTGGCCGACTTGTCCCATGTATTGAAAGGTCAGGCGTGAGGAAATCGCTCCCACCACATAAAAAACGAGCAGCACCACCATGTATTGCCACAGCAAGGTGGTGTTTTTGGTGCCAATCGCTTTGTCAACCGTCATGCCAATCAAAATAGGTGCGCCGGCTTGGGTAATGGCGCCAATAATGGACAAAAAGATAATTCCCACAAAGTTACGCCAATAGGGCGCCAAATATACGCCAAGGCGCTTGGCAGTCACACTCGTATTGGCCGCCTTCCCTTCGGGAAGTTCAGCAATGCCTTGTATGCCTCTCCACATTAGATGACTCCTTCGTGGGCTAATTGATGGCCAAATTGTGAATCAATGATGTCGCCGTATACCGCATTGTCACGCAACAAATCGTCGTGACTCCCTTGGCCGATAATTTTGCCGCCGTCAAGCAACAAAATAACATCGGCATTGCGCACCGTGCTGATACGTTGGGCGATGACGAACGAGGTGCGGTTGTGCATTAAATCGTCGAGTGCTTGTTGGATTTTGAATTCAGTCTCGGCATCGACGGCCGAGGTACTATCGTCGAGGATCAGGATTTTGGGATCAAGCAACAATGCCCGGGCGATGGCAATGCGTTGGCGTTGACCGCCTGACAACCCCACGCCCTTTTCGCCCACAATCGTATCGTAACCTTGGGGAAGTTCTTGGATGTAGGCGTCGGCTTGGGCCCGCTTGGCGGCCTCGAGCACCTCGGCATCACTGGCATCGGGTCTGCCATAGGCGATGTTGGCGCGGATGGTGCCACTAAACAACGTCGTTTCTTGGAGTACGATGCCGATTTGACTCCGCAAACTATCGAGCGTCACGCTGCGCACATCGTGATCGTCGATGATGATGGCACCACTGTTGGCGTCATAGAAGCGGGGAATGAGATTGATGAGTGAACTTTTGCCGCTGCCTGTCGTGCCAAGGATGGCCACCGTCGTCCCAGCGGGAATATCAAACGACACCCCATCGAGGACTTTATTGGCGGAGCCGGCATAACGCAACGTGACATTGTCGAAGCGCACATGGCCTTGAACCGCGGGCATCACGATGGCGTTGGGACTGTCTTCGACATCTTGTTTGGTATCGAGCAACTCAAAAATACGCTCGTTGCTGACACTAGCGCGGGTGATTTGGGCAGCAATCATGCCCAGCATGAACAACGGTTGGAACAACAACGACAGGTAGGTGGTAAAGGCAATCAATTCGCCGATACTAATTTCGCCACTCATGGTTTTGTAGCCACCAACCCACAAAATCCCCAACGTCCCCAAATTGTTGATGAGAAAAATAATTGGGAATGAGCTGGCGATTGCGACCACTGATTTGAGATTCATCTCCAGCAGGGATTCATTTTTGACGGCAAAACGCGCTTCTTCGTGGGCTTCACGACCAAACACTTTCACCAACCGCGCGCCACTGATGTTTTCTTGGAGCACGACATTGAGCATACCGAGGCGCTCTTGGATGACCGAAAACATCGGCCGCACCACTTGCATGAAGTAGCCGAGTACCACCATCGACGGCGGGATGAAAACCAATGCCACCAGCGCCAATTGCCAATTCATAGAGAAGAGCGCATACAGGCTGCCAACCAAGAGCATCAATGCACTGATGAATTGTAACAACGCCGAGGCCACAAACGAGCGTACTTGCTCGACGTCGCTGGTGAGGCGTGTCATCAGTTGCCCGGCTTGGGTGCGGTCGTGATAGGCAAAGCTGAGGGTTTGGATTTTTTCAAACAAATTGTTGCGCAAATCAAACGCAAATGACTGCGAGACTTTTTCGGACCAATAGCTCTGGGTAAATCCAAACAGGCCACGGACAATGGCTAACCCGACGAGTAATAGGGTGCCCGACAAAATCGGTGCCCACGCCCGCGCCGATATCCCATCGTCGAGTACAGAACGGAGAATCATCGGGCTGACGAGATTGGCACCGGTGCTCAACACGAGACTGAGCCAGGCACCAGTAAACAAAAGCCAATGGGGTTTGAGTAGGCTGAGCATGCGGCGAAATAGCAGCATGGTAACTCCTTTGTAAAGCGAAATGACTCTTGTTGCTATTGTAATGAAATATACCGGCGTGTGCCTCAATCGTTTGGATGATTTTTGTTAATACGGTTGGGCAAGCCTATCGTTACTCCCACTCATCCACCGCTCCCACGGTGACGGACGATGCGCCCGAAATGTACGTCCATACCATTGGTCATGGTCCGCCTGCGACGGGAATATGGGGGCATAACAGCGCGTACTAAAGATCCGCAAAAACTCCGATCGCGCCAATGTGCGATTGCCCGGGTAGTCTTCGCCAATTCCGTCGCCATCACGATCCACGTTGTTGGCATCGATTTTGAAGTCACCCAGCGCCGGCCATTGACTGTCAATCAGATAATATTCACGTCGCGCCTGACCGTTTTTATCAACAAAATAATCACTATACCCCACCAGTACCACCGCATGTTGTCCAAATACCCGCGTAAATCCTACTTGGCGTGCGGTGTAAATATCGATGATACAAGGGATGCCCATGTCTATTAGTTGACATAACACAAATTCGCAATTTGTATACCGTAGGTTCCCAAAATGACTACCATAGCCCCGTTTACGCAATTGCCAGACTTTGAGGGCGGGTACCGTACCCCCCAGATTTGGTTGAAAAAGAGGGCCGACTTCGCGAATAAATTCTGCCGGGGTATGGATAAATGCCGCCGCCCGGGTATTGAGCACATTGGCAAGTGAAGTAAAACTACAGGCGTTGCGGATTTGGCCGACGACGGGCCAGGTGCTGGTGGGGCCGCTAAATACGCTATGGACGTAGGGGGGGAATTGGAGCGTCATAGTCACCTCTTTGACAGATGATTGTTTATTCAATTATACTGCCATGGCAGCGAAAGCTGTAACAAGTACATAAATGATAAAGTGACCCGCTAGCCCGGATGCTAGGGCGTTAAGGTGGAAGACGGTGAGAGTCCGTCGCTGTGCCGCAACTGTAAGTATCGCTCGCCGATACAAGTCAGGAAACCTGCTTTATCACGTACGTGGATTTGACCTTCTCGCGCGAGGGAGGTGCCATGAAGACACAACACGTCTATGGACGGCGGTTGGTCGCATTGCCCTTGCATTTCTGCAAGGGTGTTTTTATTTACTTGAAAGGGAATTCCATGAAGTCGTTTTTGCGTGTTGTCCTATTGAGCGTTGCCGTAATCCTCAGTGCCTGTGCTACTGCACCGGCGCAAGCCCCGACCGCCACGCCCGCTCCCGTAGCAACCATGGTACCAACCGCCGTCCCCACCATTGCTCCCATAGCCGTTGCAGTCGCATCGGTGACTGATAGTGCTGGCCGTGTAGTGGCTATCCCCACTAGTGTCAGCAAAATCATCTCGTTGGCTCCAAGTACCACCGAAATGATTTATGCGCTCGGTAAGGGCAGTGCCGTAGTTGCCATTGACATGTATAGTGATTACCCACCCGAAGTGAGTAGCGTTGCCAAAATCTCGAACCCCGATATGACCTACAACTACGAGCAAATCGCTGCACTAGCGCCAGACATGGTGTTTGCGGCTGGGATTACCAGCCCTGACGTAGTAACCGCCATCGAAAAGCTCAATATTCCGGTGGTGGTAGTGGGTTCGGTTAATACCACTTTCGAAAGTATCAAATCAGATATCACCTTGGTGGGGACGCTGCTTGGTGCCACTAGTGAAGCCACGACCCTGACCACCCAAATGCAAGTTGATTGGGATGCGTTGATTGCTAAAGTGGCCAATATTGATTCCAAACCGCGCGTTTTTTGGGAGCTTGATGCTACTGATCCTAGCAAGCCGTATACCATCGGCGCAGGGGGATTTGTCAATGAATTGTTAGTTGCCGCAGGCGGTATCAATGTGTTTGGCGATGTCGAAAACCCTTACCCGCAAGTGAGTGTCGAACAAGTAGTAGCCGCCGCCCCCGATATTATTATTTTGGCCGATTCGTTGTACGGCGTCACACCAGACATGGTGGCGAACCGGGCAGGCTGGGAAGGTATTCCTGCAGTCAAAAACCAAAGTGTTTTCCCGATTGATGATAACCTAGTTAGTCGGCCTGGTCCACGGATTGTAGCTGGATTAGCCGCAGTCATTGCTATAATTGAAGAAGTGCTTGTCGAAGTGAAATATTGATGCCGTACGCCGTGTCACAACTAAAGCGGTTGCGCCACTGGCGTGGCACGGCGTATCTACTCGGATTGTCGCTGTGTGTCTGTTGTATGCTGGTGGCGACTGTAGTGGGAAGTGTGGCAATCCCCATTGACACGGTAATCCGTGTATTGTGGCATTGGGTACGCCAGATTCCCGATACAGTAATACCCAGTAATCTCGTTACGATCATCGTCACCATCCGCCTGCCGCGGGTTGTAATGGTGGCGTGTGCGGGGGCGGCGCTGGGTGGGGCCGGTGCCGCCTACCAAGGACTGTTTCGTAACCCGCTGGCCGACCCCTATGTAATCGGTGTGGCGTCGGGTGCCGGGCTGGGTGCCATCAGCGCGGTGGCACTCGGTGGCGCTCTTGCTTTTGCCTGGTACCTAATGCCTTTGGGGGCGTTTATCGGGGCGTTGCTGGTGGTCGGGTTGGTCTATTTGTTGGCGCGCGGCAATGCCCAATACACCAACAATGATCTGATTTTGGCAGGGGTGGCCTTAGCCGCCCTCGCCAACGCCTTGACGACCTATATCATGCTTCATATCGGCCGCCAACTCTCGCAATTGCTCGGATTTTTGTTGGGTAGCGCCACGATTGTGGGTTGGGATGCCGTGGGCTTGATGCTTGTCAGTGTCATTATTGGCATGACCATGCTCTTGATCGCCGCGCGCGATTTGAATGTGCTGTTATTTCCTGAAGAACAAGCGCGCTTCCTTGGTATCAACGTCGCCCGTATTCGTGCGTTGGTCGTAATTGGGGCAACGCTGATGACCGCCACCGCCGTGGCCTTCCACGGGTTGATTGGCTTTGTAGGGATTATCGTGCCGCATTCGGTGCGTTTGTTTGTGGGGGGCGATCATCGCCGCTTGATTCCGTTGTCAGCCTGCTATGGGGCAATATTTTTGTTGCTGGCCGATATGCTGGCCCGTACCATTCAATCCCCCCAAGAAATCCCCGTGGGCATTGTCACCGCCTGTTGCGGCGCGCCATTTTTTCTGTGGCAATTACGCACCACCAAAAGAGCAACCTAACCATGTTAGTAGACATAAAAAATATTACTTGTGCCTATCAACAGCACATTGCCCTTGCCGACGTATCACTCACTGCTGCTACGGGTGAAATCATCGTCTGTATCGGTCCCAATGGCGCCGGTAAAAGTACCTTGATTCGGGCAATCGCCGGTACGGTACCATTGCGTGATGGTCAAATTATGCTAGCCGGTGCGGATGTTGCCACAATGCCGGCAGCACAGCGGGCCCAACACATTGCGGTCGTACCCCAGACGGTGGTGATGCCGGCGGGATTCACGGTGCGCGAAGTGGTGGCAATGGCTCGCTACGCCTTTCATCCCTGGTACCAGCGCCATACTGGACACGATGACCAAATTATCAATTATGCCATGACGCAGGCCGGGGTCGATCACTTTGCTACGACGCCAGCCAATCAATTATCGGGGGGCGAACAACAGCGGGTAGCCTTTGCCCGCGCCATCGCCCAGCAACCCAAGGTGCTGTTGCTCGACGAAACCACGGCTCATCTCGATTTACACCACCAACATGCAATTATTCGTTGTATAAAAGAACTCGCACAGTGCGGCGTCCTCATAATTGCCGCCATGCACGACATCAACCTTGCAGCGTCGTTTGCCAGCCGCATTTGTGTGCTCCAACAGGGTCATTTACTGGCAGATGGCGTACCAGCGACGGTGCTCAATCAAGCATTCCTCGAGCAGATTTACCACACGCCCCTCAAAGTGGTGCCCCAATCCGACCACCCCACACCGCTCTTTTTGATTCAGCATTAGTAGTAGTGGCGTCATTGCATGGCGCCACTACTATGACTTTAATTTTCCATCAATCCATGTTTCCATCACCCGGTGTTGATCGAGGGACAGCGTAGGATTGTCATCGATAACCACAAAATCGGCACACAAGCCACGGCGCAAGTCGCCGTAGCGTTGTTCGGCCTAGAGCGAATATGCTGCGCCGTAGGTGTAGGCGTCGATGGCAGTCTGCCACGAAATAGCTTCGTGTGCGTTTATCACATTCCCCCGCCAGGTCTGGCGCGTCACGGCAGCAGCAATGCCTTTGAGTGGATGGAAGTCAGTAACCACCGGATTATCGCTGCCAAAAGGCCAGCACTGCCCCTGCGTCGTGGAGTGTTTTCCAGGTATGAGCATAGGGCAGCAGGTGGTCGGGAATGCGAACCACGTCGCTTTCTTCAAACCACGTACAAAACGGTTGCACACTAGCCACAATCTCGAGCTGAGCGCATTGGGCAGCCAACCCCGGCCGCAGGCTTTCGCAATGTTCTAGGCGGTGACGGTGATTGTGGCGTGGGTATTTCGTGAGCACTGCCGCGAAACAGCGCAAGGCCTGCGCCACCGCCTCGTCACCAATCACATGTACGGCGATTTGATAGCCTTGGCAATGTGCCTAGGTAAATGCTGCGATGAGTTCTTTGTCGCTATAGAGCGGGTAGCCGCGATTGCCGGGCTCGTCGCGATAATCGGCACTTATCCAGGCGCTGCCGCCACCCAATGTACCATCACTGAAAAATTTGATAATGGAAGCATGTTGCCACTCATCGGCAGTAATGAGGTGCTGACTAGTCAGCTAGGCATTGGCAACAGCGCCATAGCCCATGTAGGCCACCCGGAGCGCGAGATTGGCTGACTGTTTGGCTTGTTGCATCACATGGAGCTCATCGATGCCGTTGATATAACCGAGTGCTGCCTCGCCGATGGCCGTAATTCCTCGTTTGTGGTATTCGGGTATGGCCAGCGCGATGCCCCGTTGCCAATCAATCGGCGGTTTTTGCACGACTGCTTGCACTAATTTAACTGCTGATTCTTCGAGGATGCCGTTTGGTTCACCATCCGTATCCCGCCCAATTCGCCCACCGACGGGGTCAGCGGTTTGAGCCGTAATCCCTGCCAATGACAGCGCCTGACTATTGGCGAGGGCAATATGATTATCTGCGCGAATAATAAACAATGGATGGTTGGGGAGCATGGCATCAAGTTCGCGGCGGTGGGGGTGGCGTTGTTCGTGGTAGCGCCCTTGATCATGCCCTGCCCCGATTATCCATTGTCCCGGGGGGAGTTGCTGAGCGGCAGTTTCTAGCGTATGCCCCAATTGCGCAAAACTGGTTACCTGCCACAATGACAGTCGTTCAGATTGCTCACGGACATACATCAGCAAATGCTGGTGGCTGTTGACAAACCCTGGTAGCAAGAGATGGGCCGGATCGATGTGGTGGATGTGCGTTTGTGCCGATACAAGTGAGGTAATGTCTGATGCGGCACCAACAGCAACGATTTTGCCCTGCCGGATGGCGATGCCGCCCTGTGCGATATGCCCAGTATGCCGGCTATAGAGCCGCGCGGTAATAATCGTGTCAATCATTGGGCTCCTTTGAGATTACGCTATACTATGCAACCGCGCCATTTATAGCATAGGATAGATTTATCGTCACGGCAACGACGTCACGGTAATACATGGAGGGATGTATGTCACGCTTACGCACGATTTCACTTGCACTCATTGGGCTAACGATACTAATTAGTACCTGGTTTTATCCCCAACTCCCCGCCCAGGTACCGAGTCATTGGGATATCAATGGTACTATCGATGGCTGGCAGACACCACTCGAAAGTGCGCTGTTTGTGCCGATTGTCTGTGTGGTGTTGATGACCATATTGTGGCTGGCGGGGCGCTTCGACCCCCGTCCCAGCATTGTGGCTGCCATTGATTGGGTGGTAGTCATCATGCTGGTGTTTTTTGTGGGACTACAAGTGACTATCATGTTGATTGGTACGGGAAATCACATTCCTATGGAGCGAATCATTATGGTCGGCATGGCTGGCTTGTTTGCGGGTATCGGACGGATCATGCGTGATGTCGAACCCAACGGATTTGTCGGCATCCGCACCTTTTGGACGATGACCAATCCTCAAGTCTGGCGTGAAACGCACCTTTTGGCCTACCGCACGATGGTAATCAGCGCACTAATTACCATCGTGGTAGCCTGTTTGCCAATTCCGACCGCTTGGCTGTTTGTCGGTGGACTGAGTAGTATCTTGATTGGTGTTATTTGGCCGATGATTTTTGCCTACCGCCGCTATCACCAACTTACGGACGGAACGTCGCCGTCAAGCCGTTTGTAACGAGGACTGATTTGGCGATTTTGCAGGCCACTGTATAAGCCGGGTCAAACACATTGCCGATATTGTATTCGATGGCTTGACTCATTAGGACTGCTGCCGTCGTGGCATCTGCACCACATTCGATTAGCATGCGGTGCATTTCGCTGGTGGCGTGTTGCAAGGCTTGGTCGAGTGGGCGGGCGTTGCCGATGGCATACAAATGAGTGGCGTCTTCGGCCCGTGGCCAGGTGATTGCGTGCATTGTTGCCCGGGCGAGGGTAACAGTCACGGCCATGGCAGATTCGACGCCAGTGCCACCGATTTCACCACAGCCTTGGGCCAAATGCCCGTCGCCAATGAAAAATAACGCACCGCTGACGGCGACGGGAAAATAAATGGTACAGCCGGTGGTCAAAAACCGGTAGTCCATATTGCCACCATATGGTCCTGAGGTGGCGGTCGAAATTGCTTCGCCGCGACGAGGAGCCACCCCAAAACAGCCCACCATCGGTGCATAATCGATGGTGAGCGCTTTGCCGTGCGTGCCACGGCTACGGAGTGTGCGCGTGGTGGCGTCGTAATCCCAGTATTCTTTGGAGCCTAGAGTAGTTGGGAGTTCGAGGATGTATTCGGGGTCGACTACATTCCCTGCGAGGGTAGGATAGCTCCAGCCGTGGCTCCGGAGTGGGGTGAGGGCATCGAAGGTGACGGCGAGTACATCGCCTTTAGCCACACCAGCCACGGCGATTGGGCCACTCATGGGATTGCCACGGGGGGTGATTTCGATGTCGTTGCCATCGATACCATGGGCATCGACACAGGCAATGGTGATGCTGTCGCCGCTGGCCACGGTGAGTGCCACGGGATGGGTGCCAATAGTGCGAAAATAGTGGCTGGGGGTGAAATTGTGGTGCATTGTGGTTCCTTTATGATTTGTTGGGTACATTGACACATTGTACTCTGGGTTTTATACTTATATACATGGACGACGATTATCACTCAGCTCATTTGAATACCTGTTAGCGCACGCACGCCAATGCACGGGGAACACCCGCATGCAGACGTATGCGGGTGTTTTTATTGCATACCAGAGGTGTGGCGTGCTGTTTATCTCACAACTGATGCATCTGCCCGTCAAAGCCCGTGATGGTGGTGATGTTGGCAAAATCATTGATATCATGGTACGAATCGACGACCGTAGCTATCCCCCGATTGGGGGGATAATTGTTGCAGATCGCCGGCGTACCTTTTTTATCCCTGCATCACATCTCGCCGAAGTCAGCTTACATACGATTCAACTCAATACCACCCAAATCAATCTCGAGCGCTTTATTCGCCGCGACGGCGAAGTATTGCTCAACAAAGACGTGCTCGATCACCAAATCATCGACATCAATGGTCGGCGGATTGTGCGGGTCAATGACATTCAGATGGCATTAATTGACCACGATTATTGTGTGGTGGGTGTCGATGTCAGTCCGCAAGCGTTGCTTCGCCGCCTCGCACCGCGCTCGGCCTCCCCCCACATCATCGGGCGTCAAGTGATTAGTTGGGCTGACGCACAATATTTGGCTAGTGCGGCTCCAGTGCAACTCAAAGTTTCATACAATCGTTTGTCCGAACTTGGTGCTGTCGATTTGGCGCGTATCGTTGATGCCTTGTCGTACCGCGAAAGTGCCGAGATTGTGGCAGCCCTCGACGACGAAACCGCCGCCCAAACCCTCGAAGAAGTCTCCGACGAACGCTTGGTTGATTTGCTCGAGGGCATGGACCAAGAGCGCGCCGCCGATATTTTGGAAGAAATGACCCCCAATGCGGCTGCTGATTTGCTCGAAGACCTCGATGCCGAAGTGGCCAAGCAAATCCTGGCTCGTATGGAGCCCGAAGAAGCCGAAGACGTCAAAGAATTGCTGGCCTATGCCGAAGACTCGGTAGGGCGAAGCATGATGACCGACCTCGTGCTGGCCTTCCCCGATGATACCGTGGCCGAAGTAATTGCCGGGTTGCGCGCCCGCCACGAATTGCCGGATCCGTTGACCGAAATCTACATAGTCGAACATTCCGACCATGATTCACTCCAGCACATCGGGTCACCGCTTGTGGGCATTGTCCGCTTACCTAAATTGTTAGTTAGTGGCGGTGACACACATATGCATGAAATCCTCGAAGAGGTGCCGTCGATTCATGCGAGTGACCCGTCTGAAATCGCCGCACGCGTGCTTGGAGAATACAATCTGACTGCCGTGCCGGTCATCGACGATGATGGCGCACTTGTCGGCGCGGTCAGTGTCGACGATGCGTTGGCTGAATTGTTGCCCGATATTTGGCACCGCCGTGGTGCACGGAATTTTGGATAGACGCTGGGATCGATTTTTGTAACACGAGGTGCCTGTATATGTCATTGCCCGCCGCTCTCCCGCTCCATCGCCGCATAGTGCGGTATTTACGCCGCTCGTGGTGGCCCTATATTTTGGCGATTGGTCCGGGTATGTTGGCGGCGAGTGCCGGCAATGATGCGGGTGGGATTGCCACCTATGCCTCGGCTGGGGCAGCCTACGGCTATTCGTTGTTGTGGGTGATGGTGATTATTACTGTGGCAGTGGCGATTGTCCAAGAAATGTCTGCCCGCCTTGGGGCGGTCACCGGCAAAGGTTTTGCTGATCTTGTGCGCGAAAATTTCCCCATCCGCATGACCGCCTTTATCATGCTAACCCTGCTTTTGGCGAATGCTGGCATTATTGTGTCGGAATTTGTGGGGATTGCCGCCGCTGCCGAATTATTTGGCGTGAGTCGCTATGTGGCGGTGCCCCTCGCCGCATTTTTAATGTGGTTTGTGATTACCCGCGGGAGCTACAGCCGCGTTGAGCAATTTCTGCTGGTGCTCAGTGCGGTTTTTTTGGCGTATGTGGCGTCGGCAATCATGGTCAAACCCGATCCGCAAGATATTTTAGCGGGTCTGCAACCGGTGTTTCATGGTGAAAGTGCCTACATCAAAATCATCGTAGCCTTGGTCGGCACCACCATTTCGCCCTATATGCAACTCTATGTGCAATCGTCCGTGGTCGAAAAAGGGGTTAGCATCGGCGAATTCCGCTATACCCGGGTCGATGTATTTGTCGGTACGTTATTAGCAGGAATTGTGGCCACCTGTATCATTATCGCCACTGCGGCCACCCTGCATCCCCAAGGAATTATCATTGAGACCGCCGCTGATGCCGCCATGGCGCTGACTCCGATTGCCGGCAAATACGCCACTGAGCTGTTTGGGATTGGGTTGCTCGGTGCATCACTGCTCGCCGCCGGAATTCTGCCGCTGTCGACGACGTATATGCTCAGTGAATCACTCGGATTTGAGCGTGGTGTATCGCGGAGCTGGCAAGAAGCCCCGGTATTTATGGGTGTATTTACCGTGTTGATTGCTTTTGGTGCCGTAATTGCCCTAATCCCCGGCTTGCCCCTGATTAGCGTGCTGGTGGGTGTCTATGTCATCAACGGCTTATTGTTGCCCATCGAGTTACTCGCCATTGTGTCGTTGATAAATAACAAAGAAATCATGGGCAAATATGTCAATGGTCGCTTCCACAACCTGCTGGTGTGGGCGATTGTGGCGGCAGTCAGTCTGTTGTCACTGGTCTATATCGGCTGGCAATTATTTGAGTGGGTAATTCCGGGTATGTAATATTCACTAAAAAGTGTCGGTACGTCGTATTGACGTACCGGCACTTTTGGATACGATGAACGGGTTATTTTTTAAACACTGATGTATCGACAAACAACGCTTCGGGTTCGACCACGTCAGCACAACGGGGTCCGGTATCGCTCCAGTCGGGCATCGTTTGTAACGTCACTTGGGGCGTAATCGTCATGTCGTGGTCGACGATGATTTGGCAGGCCAAGCGGTATTGCCCCAAAAATTCGCGGTCTTTGAGCTTGGTGTGTTCTGGTTCGGTCATGGTCGTCGGTTCGCCGGCGTGGAATTCAACCCGGCACGAGGTGCACTTGGATTGGCCGCCACAGCGATGCCCAATTGAGACGCCGGCGTCTTCGATGGCATTCACCAGCCGGGTGCCGGCTGCGACGGTGACTTGTTGGTTGGTTGGCAAAATGGTAATAATCGGCATTTAGACTTCCTTTCGTAATACCCGCAAATGGAGCGGTAAATAGATGAGTAATGCAATACAACCCAGACAGAGCGGTATGCTATAGGCCCATTGGTAGCCTAGCGCTTGATAACGGCCACTGGCATCACGCCCCACGGCATTGATGACGAGTCCCATAACCCATTGTAGCACCCATGCCCCGACAAATCCAAACACGTTGAGCGCGGTGGCTGCCCGCCCACTCAAGGCATGATCAAACATGCGCCGCGCCTGGGGGAGCATGATGACATTAAACGATGCCCCAAAACCAAACACACCGTATACGGTAGTTACTAGCCACGGTGCTGTCCAGGTGGGAATAAAGACAAAATAACAGAGTGCAGTTAACATAATACTTTGTGATAAAACAATCACCGTCGTCACCCCAAAGCGATCAGCCAAATAACCGCTCACCGCATAGCCCACCACGGCACCAATCCCCAATACCAGCAATAATGCCCCTGTTTGGGCGCTACTATATTTGGCGATATCATACAAAAACGGACCAGCCCACAAGGTTTGCACCGCCAGCATGGTGCCCAGCATCGAAAAATAGAGCGGGGCCATATGCCAAAAATCACGAAATGCATAGATTTTGCGATAACCGGCAAAGGGATTCCCTTGTGAAGGTACAACCGTAGTATCTGCAGGCGCATCATGCGCAAAGGTGCGAATGATAAGCGCAATCAGCAACACGATGGGCATACTATACAAAAACACCGCACGCCAGCCGTAGGCATGCGCCAAGTAGGCCATGGGTGATGTCGACAACAAGCCACCACAGGCCCCGATGGCCACCATCAAGCTGGTCAGCGTGGCCAAACGATTGCTGGGCACCCAATGCCCAAAGGTTTTGACCGCACCCATCAAGCCACCGGCAGTACCGAGTCCAATCAAGATTCGCCCGATGACGAGTGGCCAAAAACTTGTGGCGATGGCGAACAAGACACAGCCAATCATCGTCGGGATCATCAGCAACGGGATGATTACGCGTGCCCCGTAGCGGTCAAGGGCTGCGCCGAGCGGTAATTGCATCAGCGAAAATGAGATATAGTACAAACTGGTCATCATACCCAGTTGATCGGCATTCAATGACATTTCCTGCATTAAATCAGGCGAAATCACCGCATTGGCCGACCGCAAAAACGACGCCACCATGTAGCCAAGTGCAAAGGCCATAAACACGTACCGAAAACGACGCACCTGCACGATATTCCTCTATTCTTGGGGTACTACTGCCATGCAGGTAATACTGGGGGTGTCACTTTCAAACTGCGTACTAATCGGTTTACCACTCGCAGTAATAACGCAACCTATAGTGCCTTCACCAGTGTTGTCGACTTTGATAAGCAAGTTTCGTCCTTCTACCGCCCGGAAGCCAAATTTCCACGGTGGTGGACCACTGCGTTCAGCCGTAAATGCCATGTCGTTGAGATAGCTCACCCGCACATTGGTCGACGTTCCCGTAACTTGGTATTCAATACGGGCGCTATTGGCAGTGGTTGCGGCGGCGTTTTTTTGGCGACTGGCATAGATGTTGCCAAATATCCCAATCGCAATCGCGATACCAATAAAAATCACGGCCATAATCCACGACCGCCGTTTCGCCGTTTCGTAGTGAGTTTTTTCGTCAAGTGGTTGCATAGATTTCCTCGTCGCCATAATCCGCGGTTTTGTGTATCATAAGTGGTATTATGAGTCCACGTCAAAAAGAGCCTTTCACATATGAACATGCACTGCTCGGGTTTTTGTTACAAACACCCATGCATGCCTATGCCCTGCATCATACGCTGATGCATTCGCCACTCGGCAGCGTGTGGCGGGTCAAACAAAGTGCATTATATGCCATGCTTACCCGCCTTGCCGGCGAAGGCTTGCTCGATGCCGGCGAAGAAGATATCACTGCTCGTGGCAAACGCGTGCTTAACGTGACTGCAACGGGAAAAACAGCATTTATGGAGTGGTGTGTTACCCCCGTTCCGCACCCCCGCGATATGCGGATGGAGTTTTTGGCCAAGCTCTATTTTCTCGCGCAATTACCACCGTATCTCCGTCAAAAACTCATTCACGCCCAACAATTACAAGCACATCACTGGTATGAACCGCTCGACGCAACGCTTAGTCGTTACGCCCAACAGGTGCGTCAATTTCGCAATGGGCAAATCACGGCAATTCAAGCGTGGCTCACCACGCTTGATGAAAGAGAATAAACAACACATTCGGCATACCGGTATAATAGAATAGTTCGAATTCATCATTAAGGAGTTTTATGATTACCTCATCTGCAGGCGTTGATTCACAGTACCTTTTTTCAAAAATAGTGCAACACGATGAATCTATCACCCCGATGCATTTAGATTTGCCCGACGAGACGGATGACACAATTAGTTTAGCTTATGGTGATGCCGACCCAGCCCTCTTCCCCGTCGATGCCCTTATAGCCGCGGTGGATAGCATGCTCACGGGCAATCTCGACATCAGCTTGAACTATGCGCCAGCCTATGCCGGTTTGGTTGCATTAGTCCAAGAGCGCATGGCACGCATCAATATACCCCTCGCCCACAACGAAATCATGCTGGCCAATGGCTCAAGTCAGGTTTTGTCCATACTCCCACAGATTATGTGTGACCCGGGTGATGTCATAATCGTCGAAGGTCCGAGCTTCCTCGGTGCCGTCGAGACCTTTTTTAATTGTGGCTTGACCATCGAAACAGTCCCCGTGCGTGACGACGGCATGGATCTTGATATCTTGGAAGCCACCCTCACCCGCCTAGCCGCCCAAGGCATCCGCGCCAAATTCATCTACACCATTCCCACCTTCCAAAACCCCACCGGCTCGTTGATGCCCCTCGCCAATCGCCAGCGCTTGGTGGCATTGGCAGCCAAGTACGGCGTGATTATCATCGAAGACGATGCCTACGGTGATTTGCATTTCGACACCCCATTGCCCCCCAAGTTGATTGCCCTCGATCCGACGTGGGTGTTGTATGTGGGCACCTTCTCCAAAATCCTCGCCCCTGGCGTGCGGATGGCGTGGGCCTGTGGGCCGGCCGAAATCATTAAACGGCTGAACCGCTTCAAAACTGAAGGCAGCAATGGTCCCTTTATGACCCGCCTGGTGGCGCAAGTATCAGCCGATGGCTGGCTTGACCAACACATCGCCCTGCTCAATGCCAATTACGCAAAAAAATGTCAAGCCATGCTCTCCACCATCGCTGAGGCCTTCCCCAGCGATGTGCGCTACAACCGCCCACAAGGGGGATTTTTTGTTTATGCCTATCTACCTGCTGACTTACCCGTAAGTCGCTTGTTGCCGGCCGCCATTGCTAATGGGGTATCATTTTTGCCAGGTACGACCTGTTATGCCGATGGGCAAGGGACACACGAAATCCGGCTGGCGTTTAGTTTTCAATCCCTTGAAAAAGTGGTTGAAGGCATTCGGCGGCTCGGTGCGACCATGCATCAACTTCGTCAGGCATAGGCTGTTGATAAACGGGTATTTTATTTCTGTTACAATACATGCGGATTTCTCCCGCACAGAATAGGAAATGTATCATGAGCAATGACGCAGGCCAATTAACGCTTGATGCCTTGTTTTCCACCCGCGCCAAACTCGCAGGTGACGGCGCCGAGTGGGCCCCCGAACCCGATGGGACGATTAGTTTGGCCTACGGTTTTGCTGATCCAGAACACTTCCCGGTCAAGGAATTGGTCGAAGCTACCGCCGAGATTTTAGCCGAAGACGTCAACGGTGCCCTCAACTACGGTCCTACCTACCCTGGTCTCGTGAAGCTGGTGGTCAATCGTATGCATGCCCGTGGCGTAACCCAAGCCAGCCCCCAAAACGTCTTGATTTCATATGGTTCAAGCCAGATTTTGGCACTTTTGCCGCAAATTTTGGTTGATCCAGGCGATACCGTGATTGTCGAAGGTCCTTGTTTCATGGGCGCAGTGCGCTCATTCCAAGAAGCCGGCGCCAAAATCGAAACCGTCAACGTCCTTGAAGATGGCATGGACATCGATGCCCTCGAAGCCATGCTAGCCGACCTCAAGAGCCGTGGCATCCACCCCAAATTCATCTACACCACGCCTACCTTCCAAAACCCCACCGGCACGCTCATGCCCCTCGCCAATCGCAAGCGCTTGGTGGCCTTGGCCGCCCAATATGGCGTCTTGATTGTCGAAGACGATGCCTATGGTGATTTGCGCTTCGAAGGTGACGCATTGCCACCATTGATTGCGCTCGACACCCAAGGCTGGGTAATTAATGTCGGCACCTTCTCCAAAATCCTCGCCCCTGGCGTGCGGATGGCCTGGACGTGTGCTCCCGAGGCAATCATCAAGCGTCTGCTCAAGTTCAAAGTCGAAGGGTCGAGTGGACCGTTCTTGACCCGCTTAGTCGAGCGCTTTGCCTCAGACGGCAAACTCGAATCCCACATTGGCGAACTCAACACTAACTATCGCCACAAACGTGATGTGATGGTTGCCGCCATTACCGAACACTTCCCCGCTGATGTACGCTATGCTATACCAATGGGTGGTTTTTTCATCTATTGTTACCTGCCCGCAGATCTCCCAGCTCCCAAAGTCATCGCTGCTGGGCGTACCCATGGCGTGAGTTGTTTGCCTGGGCTAGGTTGCTATGCCAACGGTCAAGGGACCCACGAAATCCGTTTGGCATTCAGCTACCAAAGCGTTGATAACATTATCGAAGGAATTCGGCGCCTCGGTGCCGCGATGAAATCGGTGCGCGCATCGTAATGCCTATCGCTTCTCAGTCAATTATTCATGCAATGATGCATCGGGTCGAGCGGATGATGCTCGGCCCGATGCGTAGTGATGTTCGCCATAATGTCTGGACTGAAACCTTCGCCTCGATGATTTATGGCATTTTTTGGGCGGTAACCGTGGGCTTTATGCCGGTGGTACTGCGCAAAATGGGTGCGACCGAAAGTGAATTGGCTATTTATGTGGTCTTTCAGTCACTCGGCTTGATTTTCACTCCCATCAGTGCTGCACTGTTTCAGCGTTATCGCATCATCAAAATCGCCAATGGCATTTGGGCGATTGGCCGCAGCATGTTTTTGCTGGTGCCCCTTGTGGCAGGCAATGTGCCGCTGTTTATGGTATTGCTGGGGATTTTTTGGATATGTGAAGTAATGCCATCCCCAGGCTATGTACGATTGCTTGAACGCATGTATCCCAACGATGTCCGGGGCCGCATCATGGGGTTTATCCGGATTGGGATGACCTTTGCGATTTTGTGCATGACACCGGTGGCCGGCTGGTTGCTCGACAACTATAGCTATACGATTTTATTGCCCTGTTTTGGGGTAGTGGGGCTGGCTGCCTCCGCGATGTTCCAACGCTTAAAGACGGATGATTCACCTGTACTGGCCGCTCCAGGAGTCGTACGGCCACCATTTATGACGATGCTGCGTGAAATCGCCAAAAACCGCTCATTCATGATGTTTTTGTTTCTCAATACGTTGTTTGGCTGTGGCACGTTGATTGGTGCGCCCCTGTATGCCATCGTACAGGTCAACCGCTTGGCACTCTCATATACCGAAGTAGGCTATTTGGGGCTCATCCAATCGATTACCTGGCTCCTCGGCTATTTCTTTTGGGGCGGGATGATTGATCGTCGTGGTCCAATTTGGGTGCTGGTAATTAGTATGTTGTGTGGCGCACTCATGCCGTTTGGCTTCATGTTTGCCACGTCGATTTGGTGGCTTGTGCCGGCATTTATCGGCCAAGGATTGCTTTTTGGGGGCTTCGATTTGGGTTTCACCACCACGGCAATGGCCCTCGCTGACCGTAAACGCCTCGAAATCTATTTTTCGGTGGTGCATGTCGTGTCAGGGGTGCGTGGGATTGTGATCCCGTTGTTGACGCCGCTCCTCATCGTAGCGCAGGTCAGTGAAATGGTTATTTTTGGGGTGGGTGGGGTGTGTATTCTGGCGTCGGTCGTACTCGCCTACTGGATTCGCATCCCTGCCCCACTCCCCGAAATAGAAGTAGCGTAATTCAGGATAATGACGAGGTGTGGTTGTGAGTTTAGTTGATGATGTTCGGGTCCGCGAAATGGGATATATGCCGTCGCCACGTGCGCTCAAACAACAGTATCCGCTTTCGCCCAATATGCTGACTACCGTCTATGAATCACGGCAGATGATTCGGCGGATTGTCAATGGTGAAGATTCGCGGTTGCTGGTGGTAATTGGACCATGTTCTATCCATGATATTGCGGCAACCCATGATTATGCCAAAAAATTAGCCGAAGTGGCTGCGCGCATGCGCGACCGCATGCTCATCGTGATGCGTGTCTATCTCGAAAAACCGCGCACCACCGTCGGCTGGCGTGGGCTCATCAACGACCCCCATCTCGATGGCTCGTTTGATATGGGTGCTGGTCTCGAAATCGCCCGTAAACTCTTGTGTGATATTACCGCCATGGGGCTCCCTACCGCCACCGAAATGCTCGACCCTATCAGTGCCCAATATACGTCTGATTTGGTCGTCCTGGCGGCGATTGGAGCCCGTACTACCGAATCTCAGATGCACCGTGCCTTAGCGAGTGGCTTGTCAATGCCCGTAGGCTTCAAAAACGGCACTGATGGCTCAATTGATGTGGCAGTGCATGCCTGTATTTCTGGCGCTGCGCCCCACAGCTTCCTCGGAATCACCCAAGATGGCCAAGGTGCCGTGGTCAAAACCACCGGCAATCCCGATGGTTTTGTGATTTTGCGCGGCAGCCGACTGGGCACCAATTACGACGATGCCAGTGTCACCAAAACCATCGATCTCATGCAGGCCGCCAAATTGTCTCCCGCCGTCATGATCGATTGTAGCCACGCCAATTCAGGCTCTGACCATCGCCGCCAACGGGTGGTATGGCAATCGGGACTGGCCTTGCGCAAACAAGGTGTCAGCCAAATGATTGGCATGATGGTCGAAAGTAATTTGTTTGCAGGTAAACAAAATATCGGCGCAGATATCAATAATCTGCAATACGGCGTTTCCGTCACTGATGCCTGTGTGGGTTGGGATGAAACCGTCGCCATGCTTGAAGAGGTCTACAATGACGTATAATCCTCCCCTTGTATCTGCCGGGCTGGCAGGAGCACAGCAGGCCGACAGCCTTGACCCCGTTGCCGCATATCGTGATCAATTTGTAATTGCTGACCCAAGTATCGTCTACTTCGACGGCAATTCGCTGGGGCGCATGCCCAAGCAAACCGCTGAACACTTGCACCACGTCATCCACACCGAATGGAGCGATGGCTTGATTCGTGGCTGGGGACGGGGCTGGTACGAAGCACCGGCCCGCATCGGCGACAAAATAGGCCAACTGCTCGGCGCTGGCCCCGGCCAAGTACTAGCGTGTGATTCGACCTCGGTCAACCTCTACAAATTGGTGATGGCGGCACTGCAAGCCCGCCCAGACCGCACCGAGATTGTCAGCGACGCCCTCAACTTCCCTTCTGACCTGTATATCATGCAAGGGGCGATTGCCCACTACGGGCACCGCCATCAATTGCGGCTGGTGGCGTCACGCGACAACGAATTGACCGTCACTGCCGATGATTTGTACGCCCTCATCACTCCCCAAACCGCCGTAGTAGTCCTCTCGCATGTCACTTTCAAAAGTGGCTTCATCTATGACATGCAGGCCATCACCCAAAAAGCCCACGCCGTAGGGGCGTTGGTAATCTGGGATTTGAGTCATTCTGCCGGCGCGGTGCCGATGGAACTCGATGCCTGGCAGGTCGACATGGTCGTCGGCTGTGGCTACAAATTCCTCAATGGCGGTCCGGGCGCACCGGCGTTTTTGTACATCAACAAATCCATCCAAGATCAGGTGCAGTCACCGATTTGGGGCTGGTTTGGCCAAAAAGCCCCCTTTGCCTTTGATTTGCAGTACGAACCAGCACCTGGCCTGGCCCGCTTCCTTGCTGGGACCCCCCCCATGCTGTCACTTTCGGCTGTCGAATCTGCGGTTGACATGCTCAATCAGGTAGGCATGCCGGCGATTCGCGCCAAGTCAGTGGCCATCACCGAATATATGATTGCCTTGTTTGATGCCCATTTGGCTGACCTCGGCTTTACCATGGGTAGTCCAAGAGATACCGCCATCCGTGGTTCGCATGTGAGCATTCGCCATCCCTTGGGCTATCAGATCAACCAAGCCTTGATTGCCGAAATGCAGGTTATCCCCGACTTCCGCGAACCTGACAACTTGCGCCTCGGGCTCAGCCCATTGACCACCTCGTTCGTCGAGGTCTGGTTGGGCGTTGACCGCATCCGCCATGCCGTCAGCCAAGGGCTGCACCACAAATACCCGGCCACCCGGGCCGCCGTCACCTAAGCAATACCAAAACGGGCCCCAGTACAAATCCATGTACTGGGGCCCGTTTTTTGGCGATTCACGTCGGTGCGCTTAGCGTTTTTGCACAACCACAATCGTAGCACGGCGACCTAACACCACCACATGATGCAAGGTATCGATGTACATGCCGCTGTTGCGCTCAAGGGCGCGGTTGATAGCACGCATATCGCTGGTGAGCAAGGCAGCCCGGGCGCCCAGTTGCATCACACGGCGCAGTTCTTTCATCACGGTGGGGTACAAGCGACGATTTTCTTCGGGCGTACTAATTTGCACGCCAAACGGGAGATTACACACCACGGCATTCACCGAGTTTTCGTCGAGCGGTAATTCACGGGCATCCCACGGTTTGACGTCGATCGGCTTGTAGCGGGGACCGATATTTGCCGAGGCTTGCTCGACAGCGTCTTCGCTGATATCGCCACCGAGCAATTGGGCATAGCGGCTATGTAATGCCCGCTCAATCAACGTGGTACCCGCGCCACACATGGGGTCGAGAAACACATCAGTCGGCTTGGGTTTGGTGAGGAGCACCAAGGCTGCCGCTGCAGTGGGGCGGAGCGATGCTTCGATGTGGTTGATTTTGTAGGTACGGTGGCGCATCGTTTCGTCGCTGACCCGCAACCCCAATATGGCCATGGTATCGATTTGGGTAATCCAAAACTCGAGGCCATCTTCTTTGGCGCGCCAGCGGTAATCATCACGCTGTTCGACGGCTTTTTCAATTAGTTCTTGTAAATCGACTCGGCGATAGGGCATTTCGCCTTGCTGACGGGCAATTACGCGGAAGCGCAATTTGCCTTCACCACCCCGTTTGGGGTAGATGGCGCGCACCATTTTAACCGCTTGGTTGATTACTGGTGAGAGCACAATTTTGTCACGCAACACTTTGAGTGTGCTATATTTGGGGGGTAAATCGGTATATTGGCCAATCAAAATAAAGACATCGTCGACCGTACGCAATTTGAGTAAATCATCGACATCGCCATCATAATCAATGATGGTCAGACCATTGCGTCCGGCATGCACCACGTGTTCCTTGATGGTGGCTCGTTCGGGGAGTAGTTTGAGTTCTTCGCGCACAATCACGTCAAAGCCGGGAAGCGTGTGCAATACATACTGGATGGGTTGGTTTTTCATGGTTCCTTCCTGCCACCCGAGTGCATCGCTGCCGGCCAGAGTGGTTGATCGAATCAAACGGTGATTGGTGTATGACACACCAATCACCGTCTGCCAAGCAAAATTAGGCGTTGGGAGCGAGAATCGTTTCGATACGTGCCATTACATCAGTGGTGAGCAATGGGACTACTTCGAGGGCTTTCATGTTTTCATGGACTTGGGCGGCCCGACTGGCTCCCGTAATCACACTACTCACGTTGGGGTTCTTGAGACACCAGGCCAGTGCCATTTGCGCCAGCGTACAGCCTAGCTCACTCGCAAGTGGGATGAGTTGTTCGACAATGGCCAAATTGCGCTGATCGGTTAGGCTCTTTTGGAGCCATTCGTAGCCTTTGAGGGCCCCGCGACTATCGCTAGGGATGCCTTGGCGATATTTGCCAGTCAGCATACCGGATGCGAGTGGGCTGAAAATCGTGGTGCCATAACCAATGTCACGATACAACAAGGCGTATTCTTTTTCGAAACGCGTACGGTTCAACATGTTGTATTGGGGTTGTTCCATGCTGGGGGGCGTCATGCCCAGTTCACGGGCGATGCCGTAAGCCGAGCGGATTTCGTCCGCAGACCACTCTGACGTGCCCCAATAGAACGCTTTGCCTTGGCGAATGACGATGTCCATGGCGCGGACGGTTTCTTCGATGGGGGTGTTGACATCGGGGCGGTGACAATATACCAAATCGACATAATCCATCTGGAAGCGCTTGAGGGCATTGTTCACCCCTTCGATGACATGCTTGTGCGACAAGCCGGTATCGTTGGGACCCGAGCCACCCCAAAAAATTTTGGTGGAAACCACGAGGTCTTCACGGCGCCAGCCGGCCCGTTTGATGACATTGCCCATCACCACTTCGGCTTGACCGCCGGCATAGCCTTCGGCATTGTCAAAAAAATTCACGCCGTGTTCAACGGCAGCGGTCATACACTCGTAGGCGATTTCTTCACCGACTTGATTGCCATACGTCACCCATGCCCCCAACGAAAGGGCACTGACTTTCATGCCAGCCCGTCCGAGTCGTCGATATTCCATCTCACCCTCCCTGTTTTGGTAGCGAAAATACACACACGACTATTGTAACAAATTCACACTGCTTATGCCGTTGCTGGCTCTGTCTCGTTTTTGACTTCATGAATCGGGTTGACCACAAATAATAATGCGCCGAGTAAACGCAATACCCCGAGGCCAATCACCACATATTGCGCCCCCATCCAATCAATGAGTGGTGCCACGGCCAAACTGCTGACAAGCAAGCCGGCATTCATCACCGTCACAAATACCCCCATGGCCAAGGCGCGCCGTTGTGGAGAGCAGACTTGGAGCAAGATGTTGAAATGGCTCACGTCAATGCCGGGATTAATCATGCCGATCAATAACGAAAAGACAAGAATCAACGTTAAATTGGGGACAAATCCGATGGCAAAAAAATACAAGCAACTCAGGATAGACGAAATCATCAAAATTTTGCGGAATCCATAGCGCTCCATCAAGCGTGGCCAAAACAAGTTCCCCAATATGGCGCCACCATTCATAATCGCAAACCAAATCCCCAGCCAAGCATCACTCGCCCCCAGCGTGCGCACAAAATAAATAGGCTGGAAGGGAATCGCTGCCCAGGCGGCCAGATTGAAAATCAACGTGTTGATGGTAATTGCCCGGTAAGGCTGACTTTCGGTCAGTAACGACCAAATCCCCCGCCACGAGCGATCAATATTGACCGTGGTGTCAATCACCACATCTGGGATATGCATTTTGGTGACATACAAGGTACTGAGCAGACTGGTCACCATCGCAATCACAAACAAAATCTGATAATTACTGGGGAACGGTGCTACCTCGAGAAAACGCCCAAATCCGTAGGTGGCAATCATCATCGTCGCCCCAAGCGTGACATTGCGGGCAGAAAACAAACGGGCGCGGCGGTGAATCGGAATAATTTCGGCAAACATCGGCAGCCAGCCGGCATTAAATAATGCCACCGGCACATTGGCGATGAGCAAAATAGCGACAATCGCTTCGGCGCGATAGGCCGGCAACCATGGCACAATAATTAACAATGCATTCAGCATACGAAATGCAATCAGACTACCAAACATCCACGGTTTACGATTTGAGGTGCGCTCCATCAGTACGGCAAACGGAATGGTGGTAACCGCATTAACCACCGCCGCGGCAGAGGTAATTAAGCTGACAATGAAATTCGACCCACCGAGACGGATGACAAACGCTGCCGCAAATGAATAGGCAGCAGCCGCAATGGCCGCCCATAAAAGCTCAATTACCAGCAACCGAATGTTGCGGTCGACAGAAGGTGTATGCATGGCGCCCCGTCTGTAAAATGATTCTTTTGTAGCATACCATACCCTACTACATTGGTGTTGACACTGCCGTGTCACTCTTTTATACTATAAATGACTGATTAGTCATATACAAAAGAGCAGTTATGCCAAGCGATACCTGGTGGAATCTCGAACTCCCCAAACGTCAATTCATCATTGATGCATGCCTCACGGAATTTGCCGTGCACAACATCGAAAGTGCGTCGCTTTCGACGATTGTCAAAGAAATCGGCATTGCCAAGGGTAGCATGTACCAATATTTTACGGATAAAGAGAACCTCTATCTCTATATCCTCAAATATGCCCATGACCAATTAGTTACCCAACTGCGCAACCGCATGCCGATTGCCGTGTTCGCCCAAGGCGATATGTTTATGATTTTGCGGCATTATTTGTATGTCATGCTTGACTTGCAAAAGCTCTATCCACGAGAATATACATTTATTCAGCGGGCAATGCGTGATAGTGGTAGCCAACTCACTACGGCCAAAACGATTGGCACGCGGATGCAAACAGCATTTGTGGAAGATTTAATCCAAACTGCCATTGCCAATCGTTCAATCCGTGATGATATCGCTAGTGAGGTACTCGAATTCCTCGTGCATATAATTATTTCAGCCACCAGCGAATATCTCTATGACCATCCCGCTACTGATTCCACCCAAGTGATTCATTTTTTTGATCAGTTAGTCATACTTCTTGATCAAGGGATGCGCTATCGGATTCGGAAATAACGTATGCCGAATACTCCCATGCATGATTTTTTGACAGTAGCCACCAGTCTGGTCATGACCCCCGCAATATATTCGATTTTGCGGACTGCGGAAGTCGGGCAATCTTCCGCAGTCATTGTCACGACGGTTATTTGTGTGGCCCACAACGTATCGGGGATGCTTTTTTCGCCAGATCTCGATTTAGATTCGCGCATCCACAAGCGCTGGGGGATTTTGTTGTTTATTTGGAAACCCTACAAGTGGTGTATACCCCATCGTCATTTTTGGAGCCATGGACTGATCATCCCCCCGCTCTTACGGCTTGGCTATTTTTTTGGCATGCTGATTATGCTTATTTTTGCGACTGAAGTAATTGCACGTATATTCAGCTTCCCGTTGCCTGCCTATCATCAATCATTTGCCCGCAGTATCATCGATTGGTTTGTAGTGCATCCCATCATCAGCGTGAGCATGGCGCTCGGATTTATCACCGGTGGTGCAGTGCATTCGATTGCCGATTGGGTAGTGACCGGGGGCAAATATGTGTGGCGGGTATTGTTCGTGCCACCCGACCAAGCGGCGCGAGTGGCACGAAAAAGTTATCCATGTTCAATGAAGTGGTTGTTTAATCCGTTTAGCCGCGTCCGTCCTGACCATTTTTGACCGTGCATTCATAAATATGAATGACCGATCCAGGCTGGCTACTTTCATGGAATCCGAGCGCGTGATTCACTTTGCGAATCGGGGCGTTGCTTGTTTCCATCCAAGTGCGCAATTCGCGAATCCCCAGTGACTGTGCTAATTCAATTGCAGCAATTTTGAGTATTTTGGCGACACCCAAACCCCGAAATGCCGGTAATACGCCGGTGGCGTGCTGCCACATTACCTGACTATCGTCGTCGTCTTCCATCAAAATCGATTCGCCAATCAATTGATCATCGACAAACGCCAACAAATAGTGAGCAGGGTTGACGTCTTCCCCAAGCAAACGGCGAAACTTGCTTAGTGTCACAATTAATTCGTCTGGCATCGGTACATCGAGTGAAATCGCCGCATGGAGTGTACACACTTGCTCCATGGCATCACTATCAGATTCCAACAATGTAGCCAGGGTCGTCAACCGAATGTGCGCCGGCATGTTTTGTGGAATGATTGGCGTCTGAAGTGGCAACGTCAACGCATAGAGTTGTTCTGTGCCGATATGCGCAAACCCATGCCGTGCCAAAAACGCATCACTCGTACCTAGATGTGCCATGACCCGTAAGGCTTGGGCTCCCGCCGTAGCGGCCCATTGTTGGACTTTTTGGAGTAATTCTGCACCAATACCAAGGTGTTGTGCATGGGGTAATACCCGAATATGCGCCCAAAAGGTATGCCGTGGCGTATTCCAGGTAGCCCGAAAACAAAATGCGACCGCGACCGGATCATCAATTGGACCAACAATCCAACGACGAATCGGCACACCAGCATCACGCAAATCGTTATCAAAATGGAGCACTTCTTGGGGGGTATCATACTCATAGTCACACCGTTCATGGGGGGGGACGGTGGCCACCACGCGGGCATGGGCGTGGGCGGCTTGTTCACCGCGCACAATCTGCGCAGGTGGGGTGGAGGTCGTACTCATACAGTAATCTTTCACTCGAGCGAGATTGTGCAGGCCGCTCCCGTCCGCCGACAACGGATAACATCACCGTCACGTGCGGGAACCAACACCGAATGTTGGGCTCATACACACAATTCACTCACGAATCTTCTATAATCATAGCAGAGAATTTTTAATTTGACTAGTAGGGCACATATGGATGCGATTTCACTGGAAGTTTTCCGCCATCGTTGTGCCGCGATTGCCGAAGAAATGGGTGCCGCGCTCGAACGCAGCGCTTTTTCTTCAAATATCCAAGAACGCCGTGACTATTCATGCGCACTCTTTGACCATACCGGCGCACTCGTCGCCCAAGCTGCCCATATTCCCGTCCACCTCGGTGCGATGCCCCGTAGTGTCGAAGCGGCGATTACGCATTGTAGTCCACTCAATGACGGCGATGTCGTGCTCCTCAACGACCCCTTTGCGGGTGGCACCCACTTACCAGATTTCACGAGTGTGGCGCCGGTGTTTGTGGATGGCACCCTCGTGGCCTATAGTGCTACCCGTGCCCACCACGCCGACGTAGGGGGAATGACTCCCGGCTCAATGCCGCTCAGTCGCTCACTCTTTCAAGAAGGCATCATCATCCCCCCCATCAAACTCATCGCTGCCGGTCGGCGTAACGACGCCGTATTTGCCCTGATTGTGCGTAATTCGCGCACGAGCGATGAACGTAGCGGCGATCTGGCAGCCCAACTCGCCTGCCATCATATCGCGGCGGCACGCGTGGCCGAATTAGTCGCCAAAATGGGAATTGCTGCAGTCTCTCAAGGGTTTGACGCGTTAATCGCCTACGGCGAACAACGCATGCGTCAAATCATCCACGCTATCCCCGATGGCGTCTATGCCGCCACAGAATACCTCGATGATGATGGGGTTGATCTTCAACCCCTTGCCATCCACGTCACTGTGACGATTAGTGCAGACACCATGCACATCGATTTCACCGGCAGCGCCCCTCAATGCCGTGGGCCACTCAACGCCCCTCAAGCGGTAACAGAATCAGCAGTACTGTATGCATTACGCTTACTCGACGGTGACGATATGCCGGCTTCGGCTGGTGTCTATCGCCCTCTGACATGGAATATCCCCGTAGGCTCCATCCTCAATCCACTGCCACCCGCCGCCGTCGCCGGTGGCAACGTCGAAACATCACAACGGGTTGTCGATGCCATGCTCGCTGCCCTCGCCCATACCATACCTACCCGCATCCCCGCTCAATCGGCTGGTACCATGAATAACTGGACCATGGGCGGGATGCGCCATGACAATACGCCCTTTGCCTACTACGAAACACTTGGTGGTGGTATGGGGGCACGTCCGGATGCAGCTGGGCTCGATGCCGTCCAAACCCATATGACCAACACCCGCAATACCCCCATCGAAGCATTTGAACGCCTCTATCCGGTGCGGGTCAGCCAACTGGCCATCCGACGTGATTCGGGCGGCATCGGATTGTTTAATGGCGGCGCAGGACTCTGCAAATCAATAGAATTTTTGGTACCCGTCACCGTGACGCTACTCACCGAACGTCGCCAACTTGCGCCGCACGGGGTACTCGGTGGCGGCGATGGCAGCTCTGGTCAAAATATGCGCAGTGCGCAGGATGGGGTGATTACACTGTTACCTGGCAAAGGCACATTTGAGCTGCCTGCCCACACCACCTTGCACCTATTAACCCCCGGAGGAGGTGGCTATGGCGACCCTGCGTAATTGGTGGTTGACTGCAGTGTGGAACCATCCGGAACGATGGGCGCGACTGACATTCTTGATGTATTGCGCCATGTATCCAAATAGTGTGATTGCCATACTTGCCAATCTTATCCCCGATGAAGCACGTGGCTTTGGTGGGGTGCTGTTGTTGCTGCAAGGGGTGAGTATTGCGTGTTATCTCTATACCCACCTCGACCGTACGGCGTGGCGCCCGATTAGCATCATCATGCTCGGTGCATTGTTTGTTGAATACGTTGGTGCCACCTATGATATCCCCTTTGGTGCCTATGACTATACCACCGTGCTTGGGCCGCAACTCTTTGCGACTGTACCTATCGTGATTTTGTTTGCCTGGCTGATGTCGCTGGTAGGCTCTTGGTCGCTGACGTATATGGCCTGGCCCACCGCCCCCCGTTGGCTGCGGGCAGCGGGGTGTGGTTTTTTAATCATGCTGTTTGATATTCAAATTGAACCTGTCGCAACATTGATTAACCAATATTGGATATGGATGCAACCAGGTGTCTATTATGGCGTCCCGCTGGTCAATTTTGCTGGCTGGTGGGCCGTCGGTACACTGCTTGCTGCCTGGTGTGACCGCGATTTGCTGCGGTTGATGCAGATTACCCGCGGCCAAATCCCATTTGCAATTGCCAATTTGGTCGGCTGTACCGGCATGTTTATCGCCATGAATGGCCAACGGGGCTATCTGCTGGCAGTCGCAATGTCAGGTGTTTTTTTGCTGGTATTTGGGATTATTTTATGGCGCTGGCGTGTAGTCACTCAACCGGTAAGATCGCAGTGATTCAGCCCCAATCAATGCAGTAAGCAGTGCCTCGCTATTGACACCGATGACTCCCTGAGGGGATCCATATTCACTGGCGGTACTTCCCGTCACACACACATGTCCGTGTGCGATTCCTTTTGTTACTAACGCAGTGATGGTGTCGGGTGTGCCGAATTCAGGGCTCAAATAGAGCGGGTAGCGATTGAATAATTTCTCGTCGGGGTTACTCGTCACGGGAATCTCAATCAGGGGACGACGAAGAATACCTACATCTGTTGGCCACTCGGATCCTAGCTGGCGTAATTGCGCCCCAGGCATACGGATTGATGCCCGCGTGAATCCAAGCGTTTGACATAATTCTAGTGTGTCTTGATTCCCCGAATAAAATCCCGTCCGAATACTTTTGGGCATATGATATAAAAATTGGCCAAATACATCACGGGCTTGCGTAATTGCCAGGTGTTGTTCGCGAATCGTGAGCGTGCCCAGCGGTTTTTTCTTTGGAAAAATGCTGGACTGGCTGGGTGAAACCAGTAACCCCAGTTCACAGCCCCGCTCCCGGAGTTCTTCGAGCATCGGAGCATGCGCCCGTGCTGATTCTGGCGACACAAAAATAGTTGGCCAAAACCCCGCCCCAAGCATCAGATTGGCATAGGCATCGAGTGAACGACTGCTAAACTCCCAATCAGGAGGCGCATCCTTACCCGTGCCAGCGGCTATCGCATTAAATGTACAAAAGAGAGGAATCGTCATGCTCGCCTCGCATCCTATCAATACCGACATCTGTATTATTGGGGGTGGTCTGGGTGCAGTGGCTGCGGCGTTGACGGCCCTCGATCTCGGCGCCACAGTCGTATTGCTGGCTCCCCATCAATGGCTCGGTGACCAAATGAGTAGCCAAGGAGTGAGTGCCCTCGACGAGCATTGCTACAGCGAGACATTTGGAGGTTCGCCATACTACCTACGGCTACGTCAGCTAATTCGCCAGCGGATGGCTACGCTGTATGGTATCACAATCACTGACGAGGCGACATTTAACCCGGGCAATGCGTGGGTGAGCAACCTCTGCTTTTTTCCTTACGTTGCAGCTGACGCAATCAACGCACTCATTGCGCCGTATGTTGCGAGCCAGCAGCTGACTGTGTTGTACGATACCCTCCCCATCGCCGTCTCCAAAAAAGATGAAACGATTACGCGCATCAGCTGTCGTGGTAATGTGCAGGTGTGCGAAATCACCCCACTACAAGTTATTGATGCCAGTGAGCAGGGCGATTTGTTGGTGTTGGCCAATCTCGCCTATGTCACTGGCGCAGAAGCACACGCAGACACGGGTGAACATAATGCACCCTCGTAGCACGACCCCACGAAATCCAAGGCTTTACCTTTGGCTTTGCGGTGGAGTTTTGTGTGCACTAATCACACGTCATCGTCAAACCCGAGGGATATCAGACGTTGCGTGATTGCCAGCCATTCACGTTGACGCTCACCAGCCAAGATGACGAAGCCCGCCCGTTTCGTATGTTTACCGACGGTCCCACTGGACTACCATCCTTTTGGACGTATCGCCGCCGCTGGGATGGCCAACAGACCACCCCAGCGACAGCTGACATTGCCCTGATCAATTGGAATAGCAATGATTACCACCACGGCACGATTATCGATGTCGATACGCAGACCGCTGTCCAACACATCGATGAAGCCAAACGCTTGTCGCTGGCCTTTCTGTATTGGCTCCAGACCGAAGTTCCTCGCGACGATGGGACTGGATTTGGCTACCCTGAGCTCAAATTACGCCCCGACATCATGGGCACAAGTGACGGCTTGGCGATGGATCCGTATGTGCGTGAATCGCGGCGCACACAGGGCTTGTCACGGATTGTCGCAGCGGATTTGCTGGTGGTGAATCAACCATTGGCCCGAGCAAACGCGTACCGAGATAGTGTGGGGATCGGCTGGTACTTCATGGACTTGCATCCTGCGCCAGGGAATTCCCAGAGTATGTTTGCGCCAACACGCCCCTTTCAAATCCCGCTGGGTGCGCTCATCCCGCCAGATTGTCATAATCTATTGATGGGCTGCAAAAACATTGCCACCACCCATTTATCCAATGGCTCATACCGGCTCCATCCTGTCGAATGGAATATCGGCGTGGCGGCGGGGATGATTGCCCAATTGGCCGTTTTGCAACAGGTTGCTCCGTGTGAAGTTCCGGTTTGGTCTGTGCAAAAAAAGTTGCTGGCGCAGGGGCATCCTGTCACATGGGCAATCGATGTACCGCCAGCACACCCTGCGTTTACCGCAACCCAATGGCTCATCATCAATAGCGTACTTGGTCACGGAGCGCGCGCCCAGCGCCTCACAATTACCAGCGATGAAGCGCTAGGCGCAGATGCATCCACAATCCTGCGGGAACTCATCCGCACCGCGGGGATTAGCGCTGACGATGCACAAATCGCACAGACCGACTCATGGGAGTCAGTCTGTGCGCGGATTATCCAATTAGGGCTTTTGGATTGTGATTAGGCTGGCTGGGTAAGGCTAGTATAGGCCGCGAAATTGTCCAAAATCGCTTGCCAGCCAACGCGTTGCATATCGACAGGATTTGTTTGTTCGGCTTCAAATTGCTCAATGACGGTAGTTTCGGCGCCATTGGCCACAAATTGGATGCTGACCTTGCGATCATCGCCGAGGGTATAGGCGAGTTCTGTGGGAGGATAAAGGTCGTATATGTCCCCCCAAAATCAAAGCCAAAACTACCGTTTTTGGCTTCCATACGCGATGAAAACGTGCCGCCGACCTGCAAATCAACGGTCGAATGAGGCGTATGCCAGTCCGGTGAGGCGGCATTCCACTCGGTGATGTGCGTGGGTGTGGTCCAACATTCCCAGACATGGGTGATTGGTGCGGCAATGGTGGTTTGGACGGTGATAATCGTTGCAGCAGTCATTTCTTCCCTCGATACAACAATAAAACGCTGTAATTATACAATTGTGGCGTCATTTATGCGAGGACTAGTGAAGCCCAGCCTACCACCTACATTGCCTTATTTTCAAAACGACATTAGGGATGTAATGTTGCTTTGAAGTGAAAAACAGGCCAAAAGTGGGAGATTACTCCTGAGGGTGGCTACGTTCACTAGCGCACAATATTCTCGTGTTATGATACAACAAATAATTGCAGGAGCGAATTATGCGACACCTCAAACGAATGATTTTTATCATGTTACTGTTGGCCAGCCTCATGACCATCAGTGCCTGTGGGAGCAGCAATCAAGCCTACCCCAACCCCGACGAATATCCGTATCCCTATAGTACTCCCTAATATGCGGACGTTGTACCTCATCTTGCTCGTGTGGGGGCTGTGTGCCAGTTGTAGCACGCCACCCCCTACGCCAATCAGCACAACCGCTGTACCCCAAGGCACGCTCAGTGGTTGTGGAGTGCCGATGCAGTTGGACATCATGTCCACGCCGGCCTTGCGTAGCCGTGGCTTGATGGAACGCCAGACACTGCCCGATCACTACGGTATGCTGTTTGTCTTCCCCGCGCCCACCACACCCAGTTTTTGGATGCACAATACCCCAACAGCTCTCGATATTGTTTGGCTGAGTGACGACGGCACGATTTTGGCCATTGAGTCCATGACTCCCAACACAGACGACAGTCATACCGCCCCGCAACCCGTACGCTATGCCCTCGAGGTGGCGCACGGCTATTTTGCGCAACAATCAGTGCAGGTTGGCCAACAATGCACCCTTACCATCCCAGCCGATTTGGTTATCGAGTAGGCTGATAGTGCCAGCAGGCGGTGGTTTGGCGTTCGTGATCACTCACATCGCGCAAAAACTCCCCGGGTACAAAGCCAAATTTGCGTACACTGGCCTGTGACGCGAGGTTGTGATGGCCAATCAAGGCATATATGGTGGTCACACCGAGCTGCGTGGCGCACAACGGCAAGAGTGCGCTGAGCATTTCAGTGGCGTATCCATTGCGCCAATGCGCCTTCCAGACGTCATAGCCGATCTCGACGTGCTTGGCTTCGGCATTGTAGAAATGGTACCCACAGGTGCCGATAAACTCCTCTGTGTCGTGTGTAAAGACGGCGTAACGCAGATAGCGCGGTTGCCGCATGTCGGCATAGTGGCTGATAATATCGGCTGCTTCGGCCATACTACACGGAGGATCGCTGAAGAACGCACACATATCAGGATCCGAAAACTGCCGGTAGATTACGTCAACATCACTGGATTGTAATCCACGCCAGCGCAGACGTGGACTGCGAAGTGTGGCAGGGAACAAGTGCGTATCTGTCATGAGGCGACTCCTATAAAAATCTCCCGTATCATACCGTTTATCCCGTAGAAAGTACACCCACTATGACGAGCCCGAATCGACTTATCAATGAGCAATCACCATATTTGCTCCAACACGCCCACAATCCCGTCGATTGGTATCCGTGGGGCACTGAGGCATTACACCGGGCCAAATCCGAACAAAAACCGATTTTGTTGAGTGTGGGTTATTCAGCTTGCCACTGGTGCCATGTGATGGAACACGAATCATTCAGTGATGTCACCATTGCTACCCTGATGAATGCCCATTTTGTCTGTATCAAAGTCGACCGCGAAGAGCGTCCCGACATCGATGCCATCTATATGGCGGCGGTGCAACGCATGACGGGGCAAGGGGGCTGGCCAATGACGCTGTTTCTCACCCCAGAAGGGGAGCCGTTCTATGGCGGTACCTACTACCCACCCCACGATCGTGGCCAATTCCCTGGATTTACGCGGGTGTTGCAAAGTGTACATACGGCGTGGGTCGATCGACCAGAGCAATTACGCACTGCCGCTAGCCAATTGCGCGACGAACTAGTGCAATTGCTCAAACCTCATGGTAGTAACGATGCATTGTCCGTCCAATCACTCACTACCATTCTGCCAACGCTCCAACAAGACTTCGACAGCACGCATGGTGGCTTTGGCGGTGCACCCAAATTCCCCCCAGCCATGGTGATTAGTTTTTTATTGCGGCACTATCAACGCACCCAAAGCGCTGATGCGTTGACGATGGCAGAAGTGACCCTTGCCGGGATGGTTGCAGGGGGGATGTATGACCACGTGGGTGGTGGCTTTGCCCGCTATAGTGTCGATGATCATTGGGAAATTCCCCATTTCGAAAAAATGTTGTACGACAATGCCTTGTTACTCACCGCCTATAGCGAAGCGTTTCAGGTGACTCGCAACCACCACTATGCCCAGACCTGCCACGAAATCGTGACCTGGCTCAGTCGCGAAATGATTCATCCCGACGGTGGCTTCTTTTCGGCCCTCGATGCCGATAGCGAGGGCGAAGAAGGGCGCTATTACGCCTGGAGTGCGAGCGAACTCGACGCATTGCTCGGGAGTGATGCAGCCCTCTTTCGCACCGCAATGCGGGCAGATCAAACACCGAATTTTGAAGGAACATACATCTTGCATCGCCGTAGCAACGAAACGGCTTTCTGTGGTGCACTAGGGATTACGCCGGCAATGTTGGCAGAGTGCATCGAACGGTGCGTCGCCAAACTGCTCAGCGTGCGTCAGACCCGCGTCGCCCCGCAGCGTGACGACAAAATCATTGTGGCGTGGAACGGGCTGATGATTCGGGCACTCGCCCAAGCAGGCCGAATCCTCGGCAAGCCAGAGTGGATTGCCCGTGCGACCAAGGCTTTTGACTTTATATGCACCCAGATGATGCCCAATGGCCAATTGGTACGCATCTGGAAGGATGGGGTGTGCGGTAATACTCCCGCATTTCTCGATGATTATGCAGCGCTGGCCAATGCAGCCCTTGAACTCTATACGTCAAGTGCCAACCCGTCACACCTCCAATTTGCCACACAGACGGCCAACATCATCTTGCAACGGTTTTATGATGCCGAGACGCAGATTGTCTATGACACATCAGACACCCACGAACAATTAATCGTGCGCCCCAATGACCGCACTGATAATGCGGTCCCTAGTGGTAATGCACTAACGATTGACCTATTGCTCCGCCTTGATGCCATCGTCAGTGAACCATATTTCACGTTGGTAGCAGAACAATTACTCGGACACTCCGCTACATTGATGCAACGGTGGCCGCAAGGCTTCGGCAAAACACTGAGTGGCCTCGAGTGGTTTACCAACCCAGTGGTGCAAATTGTAGTGGCCGGTACCGCCGGGAAATTGCTCACCCACACTATGGCAGCGATGCCATTGGATGCAGTAGTGGTATATGCACAGGGAAATGCGCACCTTTCATTATGTCAAAACAAAACCGCCATAAATGGCGGTGAAACACTTTATATTTGTGTGAACAATCATTGTGAGTTGCCGGTGTGCGATGACGCAACGTTGCAGTTGCAACTCGCACGTATCTTTGCTACACAAAGGCTCTGATGGCAGTCTCAGCATCGGGGAAGCAATAATCCACGTAGTCAGGAACGGGCGTGCCAAATTGATGCGGGATGTAGACAGTGGTCATCCCAAGTGATTTGGCGGGCCCTAGATTATGTAATGTATCTTCAAAAAACACGGTGCCCGTTACAGGACAGTCGATTGTCTGTAGGGCAATCTGGTAGGCCGCTGGGTGCGGCTTTGGTAAAAAATTGAGCATCCGAATATCAATAATTGGCATTTTTAGGTGGGTGAGCCCAAGTGCATCAATGGCTCGTTCGGCATGTTCACGGGGAGAATTGGTGAAAATCGCCATCGGTACGGAAATAGTTTCCATCAATTCAACCAGTGCCGGGTTTGGTTTGACGAAATGTGGCATATCGAAATCGTGGACGGTGTGCAAGTATGTTTCGATATCAACATGATGATGGAGTTGCAATCCCCGCAACGTCGTGCCATAGGTGACAAAGTAGTGTTGCCGTAGCGCAACTGCTTCTGGGTGGGGCAATCCACTCACCTGTTGCACATATGCATTCATGCGATCTTCCAGCGCTTCGGTTACCCCTGCATGGGCTGGATAGAGCGTGTTGTCGAGGTCAAACAAAAAAGCTCGTGCGCGCATTGGGGTTACTTTTCTGTGCGCCGTGGGAATCCCACGGCGCAGCATCGGATTGCGTAGATGCGGGCTACTTGCCTACCACGAAACTCACGTCGTACGCTGTTGTGACATCAAGATCTTGTTTGAGCACCGCAACAGAACGCAATAACTCATGCGTTTTTACCCATTGAGCCGGTTGAATCAGCCCGAACGTCGTTGTATTGGCTTGCCACATAGCAACAGTCGCCTTGAGGACATCGGTGATTACTGCTTGGTCACTAGTTTTGGCTTCTGGAATGTATTTGAGTGACGTAGTATAGGCAGCGGTGGGATCATCGCTGACAGCCTGCATCCCTTTTTGTAACGCACGGGTGAATTTCGTCACCACATCTTTTTCACCGCTAATCAATGATTCATTGACAATCAGTTGATCTGAGGCCATGGGGTAAAAGTCTGCGACGCGCAACACATTGACCGCCGTCCCTTGGGCGGCGAGTTGGATTGGCTCATTGTTGGCATAGCCGCTAATGATTTGGACTTTGTCTGACAACAACGCCGGCACTTGGCTGAAGCCGATTTCTTGGATGGTTACATCCGCTTCGGTCAAACCACCAGCATACAAGAGTGCTTGCAGACCAATATAACTTGCCCCAAATCGGCCCGGAATCCCGATGACTTTGCCTTTGAGGTCGGCGGGCGTGGCGAGTGGGAGTGTCGATTTGCTCATAAACGCCACAGGGAATTCTTGTGAGGTTGTCATGACTGATTTAATCGGCAAGCCTTGGGCGCGGGCTAACAAAATCGAATCAGCGCTAGCCAAGGCAAACTCGATTTTGTTTTTGGTGGCAATCCGTTGCACGACGTCGTTTTCGAAATTATAGTCAAAGGTGACATCGAGGCCTTCATCGGCAAAATACCCTTTTTCTGCAGCCACATAAAAATGCGCAAATTGCACATTTGGAATATACGGCATCCCAACAATGATGGCACGACGTGCCGCAGGTGCAGTCTGACCCGCACAGGCAACTAACACGAATAATGCAACACAGATACTTACAAGTCGCCGAATCATGCTATTCTCCACTACAAACTATTAACCAAGAGGTATTATACCAATTTTCCGTTTTAATACACATTATTTGTACATGATTTGTACTGTAAATAGAGACGTTCACATTATGTAACGCAACACACGTCGTTCGATCAATGTCAAAAATGCCGTCAGTCCGAGTGTAATCGTAATCAACCAGACAATGGCGACAAAGACCAGCGGCGTATCAAACAAACCACGGGCAATATTTATCAGGGCACCGAGGCCATCACGACCACCAAGATACTCACCGACGACGGCACCGGTGGTGGCGAGCACGATGCTGGTGCGTAAACCACTAAACATGACGGGTAAGGTGAGCGGGAATTCAACAAACCAGACTCGTTGCGACCGTGATGCCCCAAACAATACGGCAACTTCACGGAGGTCAGGTTGGATGAGTTGCAATCCGGTATAGGTCGCTGAAAAAACCGGGAAGAAGGTGATGAGGATGGCCACCACTGTGCGCGCCCAAAACACATCATTGATCCAAATCAAAATGAGTGGTGCAATTGCCAGGATGGGAATCGATTGGCTGGCCGTCAAGAACCAATTCAATCCCGCGTTAATATGCGGGAATTGGTAAAAAAGCCACCCAACCAGTGCCCCAAGCAGATAGGCGATAATCACCCCCGTCAACGCCACGCTCGTTGTCGCTTGGACATGATGCCAGAGTTGCGGTGATTGAAATTCACTCACAAAGCGAAGCGCGATCACACTGGGTGCGGGCAATAAATAACGAGGGATTTGCAGGCTCGACACCAGCAATTCCCACGTTATAAAAAAGAGTCCCATTACGGTCAGTCGCGTGGTGGTCATGCAACCCGTGTTTCTGTTAGAGCGACTTCGTTGTGTGGTTTGTGGGACCAAAGATACGTTCACGCAAGACACGAATCGGGAATCGCACCACCGCTGTGAAAATGCGATTGATGCGTTGGGGCTGTACAATCAAGCGAAACAGCCATTTCAGTCCCAATTTATGCATCCACAACGGTGCTAAAGGAACGATACCTGCGATTTCATCAAAGGTACCGCCAATCCCAATCGCCACGGGTACATTGAGGAAGGGTTGATTGCGGGCAATCCACATATCCTGGGCTGGGTGGCCATAGGCCACGAGCAGAATATCCGGGTTCGCATCGCTAATTTGTGAACGGACATATGGTTCTTCGATTAGACTCGGAGACCCAGCATAACAGCCAGCCACTTGCAATCCAGCGTAGCGGTGGCGGAGCGTTTGGGCAGCTTTTTCCGCAACACCAGGGGCAGAGCCGAGGAAGAATATCCGCCAGCCACGAATCACCGATTGTTTGGCCAAGCGTTCAACCAGTGCCACCCCTGTGACACGTTCACGAATCGGTAACCCTTTGAGCACCCGAGAGGCCCACAAGATCCCGATGCCATCAGGGGTGGCGAGTGAGGCACTATTGAGTACTTTCCGGACTTGGGAATCACGGAGTGCTTCCATCACAAATTCAGGGTTAATCGTTACCACTTGATGAACGCCCCCATTGCGAATCAGCCCATCAATAACGCGCACCGCCTCATCTTCGGTGACATCATCGACAGTTACCCCCAATATTGACACCCGTTGTGGGATTAACGGAATTATGACTGAATGTGATTTACGGCTTGCGGTCATATTAGGCTACCTGAATCCGATCCACAATCGCAGCCCCAACAATATCGGTATGCGACGTCGTTTCACCTAGGGCGGCTACGTCTTTTGTTACAATCCCTGCATCAAGGGTGGCATAGACCGCACGTTCCACTGCTTGGGCTTCGGCTTCGAGGTTGAGTGAATAGCGCAACAACATCGCCACGCTCAAAATCGTTGCCATAGGGTTGGCGATCCCTTTGCCGGCGATATCGGGAGCAGAGCCATGGATTGGCTCATATAGTCCCATGCGGGTTGGCCCCGTACTTTCGGCACCGAGTGAGGCCGAAGGCAGCATGCCCATTGAGCCGGCCAGCATTGATGCTTCGTCGGTCAAAATATCTCCGAACATGTTTTCAGTGACAATGACATCGAAATCAGCGGGACGGCGAATCAAGTGCATGGCACAGGAATCGACCAGCATATGTTCGAGTGACACATCAGGGAATTCGGCTTGCATGATGCGTGTCGCAGTACTGCGCCACAAGCGTGATGTTTCGAGCACGTTGGCTTTATCGACGGATACCAGTTTCTTTTTGCGGCCACGGGCAGTGACGGCAGCAGTGCGAATAATCCGCTCGATTTCGCCAGTGGTATAGACGCAAGTATCGATGGCTTGTTCACCAGTCGCATGGAGCTCACGCTTTTTTTCACCGAAATAAATCCCACCGGTTAATTCGCGTACCACCACCATATCGACGCCGTGCAATAAATCGGCACGCAATGGTGAGGCAGCAATCAAACGGGGATGGATGGTGACGGGGCGTAGATTGGCATACAAGCCTAATGCTTTGCGGATACCGAGCAGTCCTTGTTCGGGACGTACCTTGGCCGCAGGGTTATCCCATTTGGGACCACCCACGGCACCGAGCAGTACCGCGTCAGATGCCTGACAGGCAATCAAGGTAGCCTCAGGCAACGCAGTAGCGGTGGCGTCGATTGCACAGCCACCGAGGAGGGCAGTATTAATGGTAAATGTGTGGCCAAACACGGCTGCAACACGGTTTAATACGGCAACCCCTTGGGCAACGACATCGGGGCCGATTCCATCACCAGGTAAAGTGGTAATTGTGGCGTGCATTATAAACCTACCGTATCTACGCGAGTGGCGTGGGTCTGTTCATAGGCACTGATATCGCTGTCGGCATTGGCCAAAAATCCAAGTTGGTCGACACCATTCACCACACAATATTTGGCAAATGGTTCAACGGGAAACCACATCGTACTGCCGTCGGGTAAAGTAACCGTTTGGCTGACCAAATCAACCGACAGGGTGGCGTGACCTGGGTTAGGCGCATCGCTGGCAGCCAGGAGCTGATACGTTTCGGGTGAAATCACAATCGGCAACAAGCCGTTTTTGAGGGAATTGTTTTGAAAAATATCGGCAAAGTAGGTGCTCAACACCGCTTTGAAGCCAAAGCCTTGGAGTGCCCACGGTGCATGTTCGCGTGACGAACCACAGCCAAAGTTGGTACCAGCAACGAGGACTTCGACCCCTTTAGTGAAGGGCTTGTTCAACAAAAACTCGGGTTTGGGTTGACCATTGCCGTCATAGCGCCAGTCAGAGAACAGATTATCGCCCAAGCCGACTTTGTCGGTGGTTTTGAGGAAGCGGGCCGGGATGATTTGGTCGGTATCGACGTTTTCCATCGCGAGCACGGCATAGCGTGCAGTATACGGAATAAATTTATTCAACGGAAGCCTCATTCTGATTCATGGAGGGAGCGAGATCCATCAAGGTGCGATGACGCACGGCATCACCAACCACACTAATTCCGCTATTGACAATAACTAACCCAATCGTGCCCCACCAAAACCACGGCTTTCCATGGCTTTTTTGGCTAATGGCATGGCCAGTCACACTCAGACCGAGCCCCACGAGGAGTAACCCAAGCGGGGCTTTTTTGGCCCACTGTAGGTAATGGTGATTATCCCAAGATTTCACGGGGGTCACAAATTACTCCTGCAATAGCGGTGGCAGCGGCAGTTAAGGGGCTCGCCAAAAAGGTTCGGCCACCCTTGCCTTGGCGCCCTTCGAAATTACGATTACTCGTGGAAACGGCATATTGACCAGGTTTGAGTTGATCACCATTCATGGCAATACACATCGAACATCCTGCTTCACGCCATTCGGCTCCAGCTGCCTTGAAGATTTCGTCAAGGCCTTCGGCTTCGGCTTGTTTTTTGACTTGCTGTGAGCCGGGGACCACCATCATGCGCACACCACTCGCCACTTTGCGGTCTTGCATTACTTGAGCCGCCAAACGCAGGTCGGAAATACGTGAATTGGTGCAGCTACCAATAAAGACCACATCGACTTTTTTGCCGATCAACGATTGGCCAGGTTCGAGGTCCATGTAGGCCAACGCTTTGGTAAGGCCAGCCCGGGCAGAGTCGTCAGCCATATCATCAGCGGTAGGGACATTGCCCGTGATGGGGATACCCATGCCCGGATTGGTGCCATAGGTAATCATCGGCGCTAATTCGTCGGCGTGGAGCGCGACTATTGCGTCATAAACGGCACCCTCATCCGACACGAGGGTTTGCCAATCAGCAACGGCGGCATCCCAGGCTGCGCCGTGGGGGGCACGCGGACGACCTTGGATGTAGTCAAACGTGGTTTTGTCGGGGGCGATGAGACCGGCCCGGGCGCCACCTTCGATCGACATGTTACATACGGTCATGCGTTCTTCCATGCTGAGCGCGCGAATGGCTTCGCCGGTATATTCGAGCACATAGCCGGTGCCGCCACCGACACCAATTTTGGCGATGATTGCGAGGATAATATCTTTGGCACCGACACCTTTGGAAAGGCGTCCATTGATGCGAATTTCCATAGTTTTGGGGCGGCTCTGGAGCAAACATTGGGTAGCAAGCACATATCCGACTTCGGACGTACCAATACCAAATGCCAATGCACCAAAGGCACCATGCGTGCTGGTATGACTGTCACCACAGACGATGGTCATACCGGGTTGGGTTAATCCTTGCTCGGGTCCAATAACATGCACAATCCCTTGGTTTTCGCTCCCCAAGGCAAACAACGGGATACCAAAGTCACGACAATTTGATTCGAGTTGGGTGAGTTGGGCCTGCGCTTGAATATCGAGGACGGGGATGATGCCTTGCGCATTGCGGGGAGTTGTGGGAGTTGAATGATCCATGGTAGCGATAGTTTGGCCCGGGCGCCGTACTGTCAAGCCCCGTTGGCGTAATTCAGTGAACGCTTGGGGGGAGGTGACTTCGTGCACCAAATGCAGGTCGATATACAACACTGCGGGGGTTTCACTCGTTTCGGGGCGCACTTGATGGCGATTCCAGATTTTTTCGAATAATGTTTGTGGTGTGGTTGCCATGCCAACTCCTCATACCTTCAATTGATGATTCATCACGGAGCCATTTATGTGGCGCTGTGTGTTCGCGGGGGCTATCCAACGCGCTACTTCACGTAATCCAACCAGCCATGGTTGTCTGCGACCGAACCATCAAACAAGCCAAAGAAGCGTGATTGAATGGCTTCGGTGAGTTCACCACGCATTCCCGCACCGATGATAACTTTGTCGACGGAACGAACAGGGGTAACTTCAGCGGCGGTGCCGGTAAAGAAAATTTCGTCGGCCAAGTACAACATTTCGCGTTGCATGTTGGTTTCACGCACATCCATTGTGAGATCTTTGGCAATCGTGATAATGGAATCACGCGTAATTCCGGACAAAATACTGGCGGTGGCGGGTGGCGTGTAGATGACGCCATCACGCACGATAAATAGATTCATGCCGGAACCTTCAGCGACGTAGCCATTGATGTCCATGGCGATGCCTTCGGCATAGCCGTTGCGCAACGCTTCGCTTTTAATCAGCGTCGATGACAAATAATTCCCACCAGCCTTGGCCATGGTAGGGATGGTATTTGCCGCAAGGCGACTCCACGACGACACCATCACATCGACACCGTTTTTGAGGCCGTCCGGTCCAAGGTAGGCATCCCATTGCATCCCTACAACAAGTGCTTCTATTGGATTAGCGCGTCCATCGAGCCCGAGTGGACCAACACCACACCAAATGAGTGGCCGGATGAAACATTGTTCGTACTGATGAACGGTAACGATATCTTTACAGGCTTGGCTGATTTCAGCCATAGAAAAGGGGATTTCCATGCAATATATCTTGCACGAATCCCAAAGGCGGCGCATATGGGGGCCGAGTCGGAAGATGGCCGGCCCGTGTGGGGTGGCGTAGGCCCGAATCCCCTCAAACACCGAAGACCCATAGTGCAAGGCGTGGGTCATGACATGCACTATGGCTTGTGACCAAGGAACCATCCGTCCGTTGAACCAGATTTGTTGTTCAGTGGTCATCGGTCTACTCCTCTGCCAAACGATTCATCTAGCCCGTTGCGGTGTGGTACGTCTCACTCCCCATGCGTACATTCGTTATCCACCGCAACCTCTGTTTAGAAGTTGCGGTAGCAGTACACAGACTGTTTAGACGTAATCCAACCAGCCATGGCGGTCTTCGACCGAACCATCAAACAAGCCAAAGAAGCGCTCTTGGATGGCTTCGGTGAGTTCACCGCGCATCCCGGTGCCGATGGTGACTTTGTCGACGGACCGCACAGGAGTGACTTCAGCGGCGGTACCGGTGAAGAAGATTTCGTCGGCCAAATACAACGTTTCACGTTGCATATTGGTCTCAACGACCGGCATCTTGAGTTCTTTGGCAATCGTCATAATCGAATCGCGGGTAATACCAGGCAAAATACTAGACGTGGTGGGGGGCGTATAGATCACGCCATCACGCACGATGAATACATTCATGCCTGAGCCTTCGGCGATGTTGCCATTGATATCCAAGGCAATGCCGTCGGTATAGCCATTGCGCAACGCTTCGTTTTTGATCAAGTTTGATGACAAATAGTTGCCACCAGCCTTGGCCATGGTGGGGATGGTGTTGGCCGCAGGGCGATTCCAAGATGACACCATCACATCGACGCCGTTTTTGAGACCCTCAGGTCCGAGATAGGCGCCCCATTCGACGGCGGCAACCATGGCTTCGATGGGGTTGGCTTTGCCGTCGAGTCCCAACGGTCCTTCGCCACGCCATACGAGCGGACGAATGTAAGAATTACCGTAATTGTTGATTCGGACCACATCTTTACAGGCTTGGGTGATTTCTGCCACCGAAAAAGGGATTTCCATGCGATATATCTTGCATGAATCCCAGAGTCGGCGCATATGCAACCCTAGACGGAAAATGGCCGGGCCTTTTTTGGTGGGGTATGAGCGAATTCCTTCAAAAATCGATGACCCGTAATGCAACGCATGGGTCATGACGTGTACATTGGCTTGTGACCAGGGAATCATCTGTCCTTTGAACCAAATCTGCTTCTCAGTCGTCATGGGGGTGCTCCTTCGTCGGTGATGGATTTCATGGGTATTATATATCATTCACTTGACAAACAAATTGTCAGTTGAACCGTGCTAGTAGCCGTAGCGTGCTAACGGCAATTCCAAGGCATCCCAGAGTGCTTGCCAACTGGCCGCCAAAATGTTTTCGGAACAGCCCACCGTGGTCCAACGGGCTTCTCCCCGCGCAGATTCAATGATTACCCGCGGGCGAGCTGCCGTCCCCAAATGCTCATCGACGATGCGCACTTTGTAGTCAACTAGCGCCACATTAGCCAGTTGCGGATAAAACGGCGCCAAGGCCTTGCGGATCGCTTGGTCAAGCGCATTGACAGGGCCATCTCCGTCAGCAGCAGTATGGATATTGTGACCTTTGACCCGCAATTTGACCATCGCTTGTGAGCGGATGTCGTGGTCGTTTTTGGCATCGACAATCACGGTGAAATCGAGTAACTCGAAAGGCGCCACATAACCGGGCGCATTACGGCGGATGAGCATTTCGAACGATCCCTCGGCTGCTTCAAACTGCAATCCTTGTTGTTCGAGTTCTTTGATTTTTTGCAAAATCACTCGTTCATTGCCGTCGATGTCGAGCCCCAAATGCGCCGCCCGCATGCGGATATTGTTGCGCCCAGACAATTCACTGACCACAATCCGCATTTCATTGCCTACCAAATTGGGATCAATGTGCTGGTAGCTCGCAGCAAATTTGGCCACTGCTTGGGCGTGAATCCCCCCTTTGTGGGCAAAGGCGCTGCGTCCCACGAATGGCGCATGATGGTCGAGATTAAGGTTGCAGATGTCGGCGACGACATGCGAAACGATACTCAGCCGTTGGATTTGAGCCGGGGCGATCCCTTGATACCCCAGCTTGAGATGGGTATTGGCGATCAAGGCAATCAAATCCATGTTGCCACAACGTTCGCCAATGCCGTTAATTGTGCCTTGGACGTGACGAGCGCCTGCATCGATAGCTGCCAAGGCATTGGCCACGGCTACTGCGCCATCATTGTGGGTATGGATGCCAATCTGCACGTTCAATTGCTGCGCCACAAAATACGATATCACCCGGGTCACAACCCAGGTGATATCGTGCGGCAGTGCACCACCGTTGGTGTCACATAGCACAATAGTGTGTGCGCCAGCGTGAGCAGCGGCGGCAATCGTCGCTAGGGTATAGTCGGCATCAAGGGCATAGCCATCAAAAAAATGTTCGGCGTCGTAGATGACTTCTTTGCCATGGTCTACAAAGTACGCCACGCTATCGGCGATCATGCGCACATTTTCGTCGCAGGTGGTTTCGAGCACCTGTTCGACGTGCAACACTGAGCTTTTGCCCACCAACGTCACCACGGGCGTGTTGGCAGCGAGCAAGGCTTGGGTATTGGCATCGTCGGCACAGGTGGATTTGGCGTGGCGGGTACTGCCAAAAGCAGCGATTTTGGCATGCTGGAGCGTGGTGGATTGCATACGGCGAAAAAACTCAGCGTCTTTGGGATTCGAGCCAGGCCAGCCACCTTCGATGTAATGCACCCCTAATTCATCAAGCACATGCGTGATTTTGATTTTGTCTTCAACAGAGAGCGAAATGCCTTCACGTTGCGTACCATCACGCAAGGTGGTGTCATAGATTTTGAGCAACATGGTCATTTAGATAGTCCTTTTTTCATCCTTATGCCAGCATGGATAACTCCCAAATATTTTTAAAAACCCCGTTTGGGCACGCATATGATCTAAGGTGGCTGCAATATGCGGATCGAGACGATGTCCGTTAATGTCAACAAAAAAAACATATTCACCGAGGACCGCTTTGGAAGGACGTGATTCGAATTTGGTGATATTGATACCAGCATCGGCCAGAATCTGGAGCGGTTTGACAATTTGGCCGGAGCGATCTTCACGATCAAATCCAAAACAGAGGCTGGTTTTGTCGTCTCCTGTAGGGGCATGATCTGTCGCAGCGAGCACGACGAAGCGGGTGACATTGCTGGCACGATCTTGGATGTCTGGCACCAAGATGACGGCGCCAGTCAGCTCCGCTGCCCGGGTGGTGCCTATCGCCACCGCCACCCGGGCCGAAGCGAGTGCCTCGGCAGGAGCAGCACTATTGGAAAGCGATGCGATCGTAGTAACATGAGGCAAATGCGTATCAATGTAATGGCGACATTGACCAAGCGATTGGGGATGGCCATACAACACTTCGACGTGCGTCAAATCCGTCCCCAGCTTCCCCAACAGTTGATGATTGATGGGGATGACTAGTTCCGCCGTAATCATCAACTGGGTATCATGCACGAGTAGATCGAGTGTCGTGGTGACACTGCCTTCCAAGACGTTTTCGATTGGTAACATTGCCACATCAGCCAACCCTTGTTCAACTGAATGAACCGCTGCCGGAAAAGTGGGTTGCGGCACAAATACATCGCCCGTAGCGGCATAGCTAATAGCCGCAATCTCACTGTATGTACCGGCAGGACCAAGATAACTGATGCGCATAATTACCTACTACCACACGTATGGCCTGAGCACGAATTTAGCGTTGTGTATTGGCGAAGTTGTCGACGGCATAGCCTGGGCTATTCGAATCGTAGCCATCCGCATAGGCCGATTTTTCGGCTTGAATAAAGTGCTCACGGTTTTGCAATAATTTGTTCAACGCCCCCATATAGGCTTCCGCCGCTGCTACCATGGTGTCAGTATGCACGCCATAGCCATTGTACAAATCAATGCCAGGTTTGGTACTCGCTTGCTGGGCGGCCGTGGTGTCGCGAATCCGCACAGATACTTCTGCGACGGCGTCGATGCCTTCGGTGACCGAATTGATGGTGAATTCCAACAATTCCACGGGGCGACCCACCACTTTATCGATGGCCTTGTAGATGGCATCGACAGGGCCGGTGCCATGGGCGGCTTCGAGATGCGTCTGGCCTTGTTGGTCGATTAAGCGCACCGTCGCAACGGGAGTCAAACTCGTGCCAGTAATCACTTGCACGTGCTCCAGTTTGTAGACTTCGACCGTACGTTGCTGTTCCCCGGCAATCAAGGCTTCGATATCGCGGTCGTCGATTTTCTTTTTGCGATCGCAGAGCTCTTTGAAGCGTTCAAATAACGCTTGGAACTCTGCTTCGCTTTCGGCCTCATAGCCCATCGCCACCAACTTGGCCCGGAAGGCGTGACGACCGGAGTGTTTGCCAAGCACGAGCATGTTGCCATCGAGCCCGACGGTTTCGGCACTCATAATCTCGTACGTCAAGCGATTTTTCATGACGCCGTCTTGGTGAATGCCTGACTCGTGCGCAAAGGCATTGCCACCGACGATGGCTTTGTTGGGGGGCACCGGAATGCCGATGAATGAGCTGAGCAAGCGGCTCGAGCGTGTCAATTCGGTGGTATTGATTTTGGTGTTGGCTTGATAAAACGACTGGCGGGTATGCAAAGCCATCACTACTTCTTCGAGTGAGGCATTGCCGGCACGCTCGCCAATTCCATTGAGGGTACATTCCACTTGGCGGGCACCGGCACGCACCCCAGCCAAACTATTGGCGGTTGCCATCCCCAAATCGTCGTGGCAATGCGTCGAAATAATACACTTTTCGATGCCTACCACATTGGCCAAAATCCCGCGGATTAAGTCGGCATATTCTTCACTGGTGGTAAAGCCGACAGTATCGGGGATATTGAGGGTGGTGGCGCCTTCGGCGACGACAGCCGTCAATACCTCGTAGAGATAGGCAGGCTCAGAACGGGTAGCGTCCATTGGGGAAAATTCAATATCGTCGCAGAGTGTGCGGGCATAGCGTACCATCTCACGGGCCCGTTCCAACATTTTGGTGCGAGTCGATTTGAATTGATGTTCGATATGAATGTCTGAGGTCGACAAAAAGGTGTGAATGCGTTTGTTGGCGGCAGGTTGGATGGCAGTCCACGCTTTGTCGATGTCTTCTTTGATGGCCCGGGCCAAGGCGGCAATCACAGGGCCATCGCTGGTACCCACTTCTTTGGCTATTTGATGGACGGCAGCCCAGTCACCGGGGGAGGCAGCAGGGAAGCCCGCTTCGATTATGTCTACACCGAGGCGGTGAAGCTGACGAGCGATTTCGAGCTTTTCTTCGAGTGACATGGTGCACCCAGGAGCCTGCTCGCCATCGCGCAAGGTGGTATCAAAAATTCGTACGTGACTTTCCTGCATGATAATTCCCCTTATTGTTGTAAAAAATGCTGGCTGGGACGAATGCCCCAGCCAGCCGGGATGGCTTAGGAGCCGCCTTGGCCGGGAATGACTTCACGGGGGTTGACGAACGGCATCATGCGACGCAGATCGCGGCCGACCACTTCGATTTCGTGGTCGACATCGGCAGCGCGCATTTTGTTGAAGCGGGGGCGGTTGTTGGCGTTCTCATCGATCCAGTCTTCGGCAAAGGTGCCGTCTTGGATATTGGTGAGCAATTGCTTCATGGCAGCCCGGGTTTGTTCGTTGATGATTTGTGAACCAGCCACATAATCGCCCCACTCGGCGGTGTCTGATACCGAGAAGCGCATGTAGTTCATACCACCTTGATAAAAGAGGTCAACAATCAACTTGAGCTCGTGCATACATTCGAAGTAGGCGACTTCGGGTTGGTAGCCGGCATCGACCAAGGTTTCGAAGCCTGCTTTGACCAAGGCCGACACGCCACCACACAACACGGCTTGTTCGCCGAACAAGTCGGTTTCGGTTTCTTCGGCAAAGGTGGTTTCGAGCACGCCGGCACGGGTGTTCCCCATACCCTTGGCATAGGCCAAGGCATCAGCCAAGGCATTGCCACTGGCGTCTTGGTGTACGGCGACCAAGGCTGGTACGCCGCCACCTTGGGTAAAGACTTCACGCACACGGTGGCCGGGGGCCTTGGGGGCGACCATGCTCACATCGATGCCGGCGGGGGGCACGATTTGACCGTAACGGATGTTGAAGCCGTGGGCAAACATCAAGGTCTTGCCGGGGGCCAGATTTGGGGCGATATCTTCGCGATATACCTTGGCTTGCACAGTATCTGGGGTCAAGTTCATGATAATTTGGGCAGCTTTGGAGGCATCAGCCACGGACATCACCGTGAGGCCGGCAGCTTCTGCTTTGGCCCAGCTTTTGGAGCCGGGGTACAAGCCAACCACCACATCGACGCCACTTTCTTTGAGATTGAGGGCATGGGCATGACCTTGGCTACCAAAGCCAATGATAGCGACGGTGCGGCCATTTAGGCGGCCCAAATCAGCCTGATTGTCGTAATACAACTTTGCCATGATCTACTGATGCTCCTTGTTATTGGGCTGCCGCACTTGCGGCACCCGCTACGTCATTTTGCCAACCAGTGTCAACCAAATCGGCACCACTATGTCCTCGTGCGCCACGGACCATGGCGATACGCCCAGTACGCATCATTTCTTTGATGCCAAACGGACGCACCATATCAATGAAGTTGTCGACCTTGGCGGGACCACCGGTCATTTCGATGACCATGGCCGTTACCGATACATCGACAATCTTGGCACCAAATACTTCGGCAAGCGCCACTATTTCGGCACGTTGCTGACTCGGGACATGCAGTTTCACCAAGGCCATCTCGCGCTCAACCGTCGGATCATCGGTGACGTCGCTGACTTTGAGCACCTCGACCAACCGATACAATTGTTTGACCACTTGTTCGACATGGTCAGACTCTACCACGACCGTCATTCGGCTGATGCCAGCCGTTTCGGTATGACCAACTGCCAGACTCGCAATATTATAACCACGCCGGCGAAACATACTGACGGCGCGATTCAACACGCCGGGGTGGTCTTGCATTAACACGACCAAAATGTGGGTCTTCATCGCTTACTCCGTAATCATTTCGCCGATGCTCTTGTTCTGGGGCACCATGGGGAACACATTGACTTCGCGCTCGACGCGGAAATCAATCAACACCGGACCGTCGGTGGCATAGGCTTGCTGTACCGCTGCCTCGATTTGATCCCCTGACTCAACCGTAATCCCCGTCCAGCCATAGGCTTCGGCCAGTTTTTGGAAGTTGGGGCTGGTCAATGGCGTCCCACTATAGCGCTTGCCTTCAAACAGCTCTTGCCATTGTCGTACCATCCCGAGGAAGCCATTGTTGATAATGGCAATCTTGATGTTCTTGATGTTTTCTTGGACAACCACAATCATTTCTTGATTGGTCATCTGGAAACCACCATCACCACAGACCACCCACACAGTGTCTTCGGGATGGGCAACGGCCACACCCAAGGCTGCCGGCATGGCAAAGCCCATGGTACCAGCGCCACCGCTGGTGATATGCGTACGGGGACGATACCAATCGAGCAACTGGGCAGCCCACATTTGATGCTGACCGACGTCGGTCACCACGCGGTAATTGCCACGCTCGTTCATCTCTTTAGTGAGCACGGCATACACATCGTGAGGCATCATCACCGAGGTATCGGGGCGATTGAGGTATTGTTGTTTGTGTTGGTGTTTAGCTTGTAATTCACGCACATACACCATCCACTCCGCTGCCACCTGCTGGAATTGCGCCACCTTGGTCTCTTCGGGTTCTTCTTCGAGCATTGACAACAGCACCAACTTGGCGTCGCCGACGATGGGCACATCGACTTCGACGTTTTTGCCAATTTCGGAAGGATCGATATCGACATGCACAATCGAGGCATTGGGGGCAAACGTGGACGCCTTGCCGGTGACGCGGTCATCGAAGCGCCCGCCGATATTGAGCAAGAAGTCGCTTTCTTGGATGGCGCGGTTGACATGCACCCAGCCGTGCATGCCGGGCATGCCCAATGACAAGGGGTGATCTTGGGGGAAGGCGCCAAGGCCGTGCAACGTGGTGATTACGGGGATTTGGTAGCGCTCCGCAAAGGCCATGACTTCGTCGCTGGCATTGGCCATCATGACGCCGTTACCAATCATCATGACGGGTTTTTTGCTCTGGAGCATCAATTCAAGCGCAGCTTTGATTTGCTTTTTGCTGCCTTGGTATGTGGGGCGGTAGCCGGGCAAAAAGATTTTTTTGCTGTAATCAGGCACCATTGAAGCCTGCAATGCATCTTTGGTGATGTCGACAAGCACGGGGCCAGGGCGGCCAGTGGTGGCAATGAAAATTGCTTCCTTGACGGCATAGGCGATGTCTTCTACCCGTTTGATGAGGTAGTTGTGCTTGGTAATGGGCATCGTGATACCGGTGATGTCGGTTTCTTGGAAGGCGTCTTTGCCCAACACGGCGCTACTTACCTGACCACAGATTGCGAGCATCGGGGTGCTGTCCATCCAGGCATCGGCAATCGGGGTCACCAAATTAGTCGTACCTGGGCCACTTGTGCCGATACAGACGCCAATCCGACCGGTCGAGCGGGCAAATCCTTCGGCAGCGTGGCCGGCGCCTTGTTCGTGGCGACACAAAATATGGCGTAATTCGCTACGGTATTCCCACATAGCATGGTAGAACGGCATGATGGCGCCGCCCGGTAAACCAAACATCGTGTCGACACCATTTTGAATCAATGCCTCACACAGAATCTGTGCGCCAGTGCGCTTGTCACTCATACGTCCTCCATTTGATTGCATAAACAAAAACCTCTCCCGTAGTACTACGGGAGAGGTGAACTGTACTTCACGTGCGGTTTGGCCGCTCCCTATAGTATCATGTGCTCATAATCGTTAGTACGACTAGAGCGACAGTAATTACTACTAGGTTGAGCTGACGGCGTTGAAACACAGTAAATCCTCGTTTTGTGTTGGACCTGAGGGGATTATAGAATGAATCGCACAGAATGTCAAATACCATCGTGGTATATCAGCGAACTACGGAGCAATCGTCATTGTCGGGGCGATAGCAAATGTCATCAATGGTTCTCCCAAACTCGACTTTGCTTCGACAGTACGATACCCAACCGGGATTTGCACATCGGCAAGCCGGACCGTCGGAATAGCGATGACTTGGGCGTCACTCCGTGGTGCAACTCCTTCAGTAATCGCGAGATAATCGAGATGTTTGGTAAGAAATGGCATCACGCCACTAGCATTACGATTGAGAAAATCTGTTTCGTAGACATCGACTTTTGTCCCTGCCGGGAGTTTTAGCGCAAATTGACCAAGCAGCGCACAGCTCTGCATTGCAATATCCCCTGCGCCGTCTTCTTTAACCACAAAAGTATTGAAATAGTAATCTATACTTTGATACGCACCAATACACATTACCCCTGCTAATACCACATGACTGATGTATTGCGCTATTTTTTGCGTAAAAAAACGTTGCCGTACGCGATCAATCGATTGGGCGCCAAACCCAATCAACAACGCAACGCTCCCCATCATGCTTACCATGCGGTGACCAGCAGCGACTGGGTATGCTAACGATGCAATCAAACACACAAACAAAATATTGAAGACCACAATATAACTGTTTGGTGAACGCCAACGCGTAATCATGACCACTAATCCAAGTAAAAACAAGTACGCATAAACTGATGGCAAAATAGCCCCATTCGACCGATACCAACCATCAACTGGTCCTGTAATAATTGCATTAAACGATCCTTTGAAGTTATTGCTGATAATTTCAAAGGCAGTCTTGTTTTGCTCTGCCATTTGTCGTGTCAACACCGACGACCCATCTGATGCATCAGGCAAAAACAACGACGCCCGTTGCAACGGGGCACGAAAGTTGTTTGGATATTGATAGTAGTGGAATAACAATGGACCCGCCACCGCAGCGGTTACCACACCATATAGCACCATGTGTAAAATAGTTGATTTCCATTGTGCCGATAAACGAATCAACTGAATGCCCGTCCAAATTATGAGCAATAACGAAAGGTTACGGGCGCTGGCATAACCAAACAACCCAATCCCACTCAACACGCTAATAATGACGATTGAACGATTGTTGAATCCCTTTTCGCTCCGCAAAATAAGCCCGATAATTCCCAATACACACATCAAGTCAAATATCATGATGTAGTACAACCGTGAGAAGTTAATCAATATCCCGAGAGTCGCTACTACAAAACCAGCCATTAGTGCATAAGGACGATCAAGGATGGGGCGGACAGTCCAAATCGTCAAAGGAATCGTTATCATTCCAAAAAAGAGTGCCGGGATACGCATGGCCCAGATCGACTGCCCAAAAATCTGCACCATCAAACCAGGTAAATACGACATCAATGAGGGAAGCTCAAGCCACCCCGAGATAAACGGATTCGAAAAAGTCCCATCAAAATAGGTCATCCCAAAGATCGTAATCGACGCTTCGTCTCCGTTGAGCACCGGGATCTCTGTGATTCGATATACCCGCAGCACTAAACCAATCAACGTAATCGCTAGTACCGCACCATAGTAATACTGATTTTCACGCGTAGTGAAATCGAATTTACCCGATATGTCTTTCCGTGTCGTACAACTCAAAATTAACATGACAATGGCCACTACCCAGCCAATAACCATTTCGCCGGCATACGGTGGAGTCCATGATTGTGCATTGGTGAAAATCACATAGTCATAGCCAATCATGGCAATTGCACCAGCTAATGGAATCGGCCGATTGACAGTAAAATAATAAATCCCCACCGCACTTAGCACCCCGAGTAATGCCACCCATATAGGCAATACATCATTTCCAAGTCTAAACAATTGCAAAGGGAAAATTAAGAGCAACAGAAGAAGTATTATCTTTTTAGGAATCATGGCAAACCTCATATTATGACAAGCTTATATGTGCGAATAATTATAGCATATTTTTTGATTTATTAGCCTATTACTACGACATATACATCATTGTAATGCGATTAACTCCGTTGAATCATCCCGTAATCCAAATAATCATCACCCTGAAATAGCCAAGACCAATCTCTACATTTATGTAGGTTGTGTATTTATTGGGGATGTTGCTATTGAGGTTGTGCGTTTATTTGCTATGATAGACACACGATTCGTCACAATACATCGGGAGCAACAATGACTACTACATTTCCACATCTCACCAGCATGCAGCACGAAATTTCCACCGACCCAGCAGCATTCGGCACCCTCCACGATTGCACCGCCCTATTGGGGAATCCCGCAGCGCTCCGTCAATTCATCGCTACCGAAGGCTACATCTACCTCAAAGGGGTACTCGATACCACCAAAATCGCCGCTGCCCGCCATGTGATGGCCGAACGCTTGGCCGCCAAAGGGCATATCGACACGAATCACCCCATCGATGAATGTATCGCCGCTCCCGACACCAAAGTCGCCTTCATGCCTGACCTCGCTAAAGACAACACTCCGCTGATGGAAATCTTGTATGACGGCGCCATGATTGATATTTTCGCCCTACTGCTCGAATCAACTGTCCGCCACTATGACTTCACCTGGGTACGAGCCGTTGCCCCCAAACGGGGCACGCCACCGCACATGGATGTAGTCTACATGGGGCGTGGCACCAAAAAACTCTATACCGCCTGGACCCCACTCAGCGATATTCCCATCAGCATGGGTGGTTTACTCGTCCTCGAACGCTCACACCAGCACGACAAACTCAACAACGGCTACGCCAGCAAAGACGTCGACGAATTTTGTGAAAACAAAGTAGGCGAAGGCTATACCAAAATGGGCGGTGGTGGCAATATTCGTGACGGCGGCTGGTTGTCCGACAACCCTGTCAAGCTCCGTAATGCCCTCGGTGGCCGCTGGCTGACTGCGAATTACGAAGCAGGCGACGTGCTCATTTTCAGTGTGTTTACCATCCACACCAGCCTCGACAATGCCTCCAACCGGGTCCGGTTGTCCACCGACACGCGCTACCAACGCGCCGATGAACCAATCGACGAGCGTTGGATCGGTGACGAACCTATCGGCCACGGTGCTGCCGGCAAACGGGGCAAAATTTGTTAAGCCAGCGATTCTGCTAAGTGCAAAAGAATCGGGTATGATACAAGTGTTTCTGTTTTTGTAGTGAAGGAACCTCCTACCATGTCTGACATCATTACCACTGCCTCAGGTCTGCAATACCAAGAAATCACCGTCGGCACCGGTGCCAGCCCCGTGCGTGGCAAACAAGTCACCGTGCACTACACCGGCACCCTCGTTGACGGCAAGAAATTCGATAGCTCACGCGACCGCAACGACCCCTTCACGTTCATCATTGGGGTTGGCCAAGTTATCAAAGGCTGGGACGAAGGCGTTGCCAGCATGAAGGTAGGCGGCCGCCGCACGCTGACCATCCCAGCCGAGCTCGGCTACGGCGCACGTGGTGCCGGTGGCGTCATCCCTCCCAACGCCACACTCGTGTTCGATGTCGAATTATTGAGTGTTTAAATGACTGAGAGTATCCTATGGCCACGCCATTTATATTTGAACCCGATTTAGCCAAAGCCACTACCATCCCCTCCGATTGGTACCGTGATTCGGCGCTGCTTGCGCAAGAAAAAGAGCTGATTTTTGCCAAAACATGGCAATTGGTTGGCCGGCTTGAACAGCTCAAATTGCCCGGTGATCACTTCACCTGTAGTGTGGTGGATGAACCACTCGTCATCACTCGCGATAGCTACGGCAAAATCCATGCCTTCTACAACGTCTGTCGTCACCGCGCCGGTGCCGTCGCCAATGGCGCTGGCCACCGCAAGACGTTGCAGTGCATGTACCACGGCTGGACCTACAGCCTCGACGGTAAATTGCTCAATACTCCCGAATTTGAGGGCGTCGAATGTTTCGACCGCAATGAATTCGGCCTCAAGCCGGTGCGCGTCGATACCTGGGGACCGTTCATCTTTGTCTGTCTCGATGACCAGACCCCCGATTTACACGCGGTGTTGGCCAAAATCATCCCCGAAACCGTCCACATGCAAATCGAAAAGATGGGCTTTTACAAGCGCGTCGATTACGAAATCAACTGCAATTGGAAGGTCTACGTCGACAATTACCTCGAGGGCTACCACATCCCCATCGCCCATCCCGGTTTGTTCAAAGAAATCGACTACAACCAATACTTGGTCGAACCCGAGCGCTATTATTCCAAACAATACGCCCCGATTCGCGCCAAAGACGATTCGTTGTATCGTCGCAATCTCGACGACGGCGCCCCTGCCCAAGCACTCTATTACTGGCTCTTCCCCAATCTGATGCTCAATATCTACCCCGACAACGTGCAAATCAACATCGTACTCCCGTTAGGGTCCGAGCGCACCGTCACTATCTTTGAATGGTATTTGCGCGATGTCAATCGTCCCGGTGTGGCCGAAGATTTCGCCAAATCGTTTGCTTTTAGTGACTCGGTGCAACAAGAAGATATCGAACTTTGCGAAACCGTGCAACGCCGCTTACGCTCACGCTCATACCATACGGGGCGATTTTCGGTGGCCCGCGAAAACGGCGTTCATCACTTTCACGGCCTGATTTGCGAACACCTCAACGCCAAATAGTCCCATTAGACACGTCCAGCTGACGATGGGGTCAGTTGGACGTGTCGCAAAGAAATGTAAAATTATGCCAACCACCCCCATCCCGCAATCCCTTGGTCTCCCCAAAATCGGCCATATGCTCGGACTCACCATCGACCCCATGGCAGTCATGCAACGCCTGCACCGTCAATTTCCCCAGCTTGTCGAAGTCGCCGTGCCCCCCCACACCTTTTTTGTGGTGACGAACCCCACGTTGATCGAAGAAGTCCTTGTTACCAAACAAAAACACTTTCACAAAGATGGTTTTTTGAAACACCACGCCAGCGCCTTGTTTGGCAACGGATTACTCAGTAGCGATGGTGATTTTTGGTTGCGCCAACGCCGGATGGCCCAACCAGCCTTCCATCGCCAACGCATTACTGAATATACCGAAATCATCAGCGCCAAAACCGCCGTAGCACTCGCCGCTCTGCCCCACAATCAACCCATCGACATCCTTGCGACGATGATGGAATTGACCTTGACCATTGTGGCTGAAACGTTGTTTGGGGTAATTACCCCGCGCCAACTTATCACCATCGGGCAAGCGCTCCAGCAATCGATGGATTATTTTGTCAATGACCCGCTCCGTGATATTGCCGCCACAATCACCAGATTACCGCTGCATACCGCCAAAAACGCCGCGTATGCAACGGCAATTCAGGCGTTAGACACGGTGATTGACGAAATCATCACTGAGCGCATCGCCCAACCACGCGAATCTACCGATTTGTTGGGAATGTTTCTCTCCGCTCGCGACGATGACGACCAGCCCATGTCGCACAGCCAATTGCGCGACGAATGCAAAACACTTTTTTTGGCGGGCCACGAAACCACCGCGCTCACGTTGACCTGGAGCATTTGGCTCCTGCTCCGTCATCCTGACTGCGTGCGCACAATGCAGGCAGAGCTCACGCAGGTCATCGGCGACCGCCTACCGACGATGGCCAACATCCCCAATTTGGTCTATACCGAGCAAGTCATCCGCGAAGCGATGCGCCTCTATCCGCCGGCCTACACTATTGCCCGCTCGTGTATCGCCGATGTGACGATTGGTGATTATGCCATCCCCGCCGGCAAAGATGTCACGCTCAGTCAATACGCCATGCACCGCGATCCGCGTTGGTACGACCAACCCGATGCATTTATTCCCAGCCGTTGGAGTGAGGAATTCAAAGCGCAGCTCCCCAAATACGCCTACTTCCCCTTTGGGGGTGGGCCACGCTTGTGCATCGGCCAGCAGTTTGCCCTCGTAGAAGCCACTCTGATTCTGGCCATGGTGATGCAGCACGGCGACTGGCAACTCCTGCCGTGGCAGCGGGTGGTGCCAGCGCCTGCGATTACCCTGCGCCCCAAACGAGGTGTGATGGTGCAAATTCACGCCCGCGGCTAATGTTTTTATTTGGCGGATTGTCAATTCAAGTGCGACAACGGGTGGGTAAATGAATCATGTGCTGATTGCCAGTGCACACATTTGCGTGGGCGCTGATTTATCGCATCTAGCGCGGCGGCGAGTTGCGCATCCGATTATTGAAAAAATATCCTGCGCCCCACGTGACAACCACACAGCCAATCACCCGGTGGCGCACGATCCTGCGGGGTAGGGCAGTGTAATCTGCCCACCCCTATATTGCATAACAGCACGTGTCTAATGGCTACGGGGCGTCACAGGGATGGCCAGTTGCAAGGTTTTGCCAGCCCGCAGGACATCAACCGTCAATACGGTACCAATGGCATCGCGGCGCAAGATTTTGCGGACATCGTAGCGCCGCATAATCGGAATGCTGTTGATGCGCTCGATGACGTCGCCGATTTCAAATGGGGAAGGCGTGGTGCGGATACGTTGCACCGTAATGACTTGGTGGTCACTGCCGTCATCAGCCCAATGTTCGCCAATCGAAATCCCTAGCGTGCCCCGCAGTACTGCACCATGGGCAATGATTTCGGGGACGACATCACCCACAATTTCGGCAGCAATCGCAAAGCCAATGTTGTCGGCATCGGCATATTTGGCCACATTGACCCCCATCACCTGCCCTTGCCAATCAATCAATGGCCCACCCGAATTGCCGGCATTGATGGCGGCATCGATTTGGATGCTCTCTTCGATGAAACCGTAGTCATTGGGGACTTGACGAGACAAGCCACTCACCACCCCAAAGCTAATCGACTCGCGGAAGCGCAACGGCGACCCCATGGCAATACAGACTTCACCGAGCAGCACCGGCGTGGTGCGGAGCGGGAGCAATGGTGGGGATGCAATCGGCGTACTACAACGCAAAACCGCCAAATCACTCGCTGGGTCTACCCCCACAATTTGGGCAGCTACTGCCCTACGTCCCACAAATTGCACCGTCAAGTTGCGCTCGAGGTTTTTGACCACATGATAATTGGTCACCACATGCCCGAGATCATCATAGACCCACCCCGATCCCGAGCCCCCCGACGCAATATCGATGGTCATGCCAGCAATAGTGGCCGTACTATGCCGCGTCTGGGCAATCAGTTGGGTAATCTGCTGATTAAATTGTAATAACGTCTGGGCCATCAGCACATACTCCTACACATCAATCACATCATCGGTAAGTGATGTGCCAAACAATTCGCCACCAAAGGTGGCATGCAGGCGATCATCGTATTGGTCGGCGAGGAACTGGACCTGCATCACCACATTGAGCAATGATTGTTCATTGAGGGCATACGGAAAAATACTCGATTCCAAAATAATCAGGCCATCTTTTTCGAACATACGACCGATTTGGAGCGTCGCATTAATATGATTGAGCGTTTCATATAATTCAGCACTGCGGACAATATTTTTGATGAGTACGGCATAGACACGCACAATCAATGGCTCAGGTGCCACTGTGACGCACATCACCGCACTCCCCGCGGGCATGATAATATCGCCATCTTCGTCGATGGTAATGCCGTTTTTCGCGGCGTTTTTTTCGAAGTGGCTCGCAAGTGTCTGTAACACAAATTGGCGCAACACATCGACGGGATTGTCGTTTTTGCTAATCACCGGCGTAATCACCACCGGCGCGGTCTCGTCTTGAACAGGAGCCGGCGATTCGGGCAAACGCACACCCGTTTCGTTGCGTTCACCGAGGGCAATGAATTCAATGAGTACCACATCGCGGAGTCCGGCACTATTGCGACAACTACGCAAATAAATCATGTCATCGCTGATGCTAGTATCACCCACTTGACGCATCTGCAGGGCTTCGGCGATACGGTGGGCGGCGTTTTTGTCCATCACGAGCCAATGATCGAGCAGGAGTGGCCAGGCAGCCTGGATAAATTCTTGATTGGGACGCTTGCCAAAACGGGTCACGAAATGTGCCGCCTCAACACCTGGCAAATGAAATATTTTGGCCAGAATTTCACGCAGATTGGCGTCGATATTGTCCCATTGAAAACGAAATCGTGGCATGCTCACCGCCCTTTGTCTACAAACAACCTCTCACACGGGGCTACACATGCAACCGCAGGTGGGAGATATACGAATTTAGGCGTGCAAATCAATGGCCGTGGTCGACAACGGTGGTACCGTCACGATAATCACCCCATCTTGCATGATAGGTGTTGCCAACGATTTACTCGTAAGCAACTGTGGTTGCGCAAAGGTGTTGTGGGACTTGGGGTCAGTGCCCCACAATGATTCGGCGGCAGTGGCTTTGACCAGTGCCATGCCATCGTCGAAGCGAATCGTGACCGTTATGGCGTGGTCGAGGCTACGATTGACCACAAAGCAGGCGCCCCGGTTAGTAGATTCGTGCCACGAGGCGGATACGTCGATCATCGGCACATCGGCTTCGGTTTTGGTGGAATAGACCGGTGCCTGTACCACGGCGTCGAGTGATGACCCCACCGCCCGTTTGGCCATCATCATAAAGGGATAGAAAATACTCTGAATCAACATGGCATCTTTGGTGGTCAAAATCGGTGCAATAACGTTGACCATCTGCGCCAAACAGGCTGCTTCGATGACGTCACATTTGCGCAAAAAGACATTCAACCACTGCCCAACCACGAGGGCGTCTTCGAGGTTGTAGACTTCTTCGATCAAATGCGGGGCGACAGTCCAATTCCCGTCTGTTTGGCTATTTTTGCACCAAACATTCCATTCATCCCACGATAATTTAATAGTCTTGTTGGAGCGCTTTACTGCTTTGACGTAGCGAATAGTGGCGGCAAGCGTGTCAACGTAATCTTCGAAGGCACGGGCAATCGCTAGATACGATGCAGTATCGTCGTTGATATTCTTTGCATAACCATGCATCGATAACACATCAATGTGGTCATAACAATATTCAAGGATAGTACGATCCCAATTTGGAAATGTAGCCATATCATTTTGCGATGAGCCGGCAATAACCAATCTTATTGTTTCGTCTTGCCATTTCATCAGCTTGGCAGCTTCGAGGGCTTTTTTACCGTAATCATCCGCATCAAGATGACCTATTTGCCACGAACCATCCATTTCGTTTCCCAAACACCACCATTTGACACCCCACGGGTCGGCTTTGCCATTGGCGACTCGTTTGTCGGACCAATAACTGCCGGCGGGGGCATTGACATACTCGACATATGCCGAGGCAAGCGTGATATCGCCAGTACCCATATTGACACCGAGTATTGGTTGTGCACCAAGGCGGGCACAATAATCAAGAAATTCATGCGTACCAAAATAGTTTGTTTCAATCGACTTCCAAGCCAAATCGCGTTTGCGTGGCCGTTGGGCTACCGGTCCGATACCATCTCTCCAATCGTAGCCACTCAACATATCGCCACCAGGATAGCGAATAATAGTCACCCCCATCTGTTTAAGGGCGGCTAGTACATCTAGACGTATTCCTTTAGCGTCGGCATGGGGTGAACCTGGGTCATAGATACCTTCGTAGACAGACCGGCCCATGTGTTCGATGAATCCTCCAAACAGGGTAGGAGAAATGTGCCCAACCACGCGGCGACGATCAAGTGCAATATGCGCAGCGAGTTGTTTAACCATGACTTCTCCTACCTGTTTAAATGTAAATAGAATCGGGAAGCAACGAATTTAGGCGTGCAAATCGATGGCCGTGGTCGACAACGGTGGTACCGTCACGATAATCACCCCATCTTGCATGATAGGTGTTGCCAACGATTTACTCGTAAGCAACTGTGGTTGCGCAAAGGTGTTGTGGGACTTGGGGTCAGTGCCCCACAATGATTCGGCGGCAGTGGCTTTGACCAGTGCCATGCCATCGTCGAAGCGAATCGTGACCGTTATGGCGTGGTCGAGGCTACGATTGACCACAAAGCAGGCGCCCCGGTTAGTAGATTCGTGCCACGAGGCGGATACGTCGATCATCGGCACATCGGCTTCGGTTTTGGTGGAATAGACCGGTGCCTGTACCACGGCGTCGAGTGATGACCCCACCGCCCGTTTGGCCATCATCATAAAGGGATAGAAAATACTCTGAATCAACATGGCATCTTTGGTGGTCAAAATCGGTGCAATAACGTTGACCATCTGCGCCAAACAGGCTGCTTCGATGACGTCACATTTGCGCAAAAAGACATTCAACCACTGCCCAACCACGAGGGCATCTTCGAGATTGTAGACTTCTTCGATCAAATGGGGTGCCACGGTCCACTTCCCGTCCATTTGCATGTTTTTATACCAGACATTCCACTCGTCCCACGACAATTTGACCGTTTTCTTGGAACGTTTGACCGCTTTGACGTAGCGGATAGTCGATGCCAAGGTGTCGACATAGTCTTCGAGGCCGCGGGCGATGGCGAGGTACGAAGGAGTGTCGTCGTTACGATTGCCGGCATAGTAGTGCATCGACAACACGTCAACGTGGTCATAACAGTGCTCGAGAATGGTGCGATCCCAATTAGGATAGGTGGCCATGCCACTGCTCGATGAACCGGCGAGCACCAGTTTGATGGTCTCGTCTTGCCATTTCATCATCTTGGCGGCTTCGAGGGCTTTTTTGCCGTAATCGACGGCATCGAGATGACCAATCTGCCACGGGCCATCCATTTCGTTCCCCAAGCACCACCATTTGACGCCCCATGGGTCAGCTTGGCCATTGGCGACCCGTTTGTCGGCCCAATAGCTACCGGCGGGGGCATTGACATACTCGACGTAGGCGGATGCAAGGGCAATATCGCCGGTACCGAGATTGACACCCAACATCGGTTCGGCACCGAGGCGGGCACAATAGTCGAGGAATTCATGCGTGCCAAAGTGGTTGGTTTCGAACGACTTCCAGGCAAGCTCGCGTTTGCGCGGGCGTTGTGATACCGGTCCCACCCCGTCGCGCCAATCGTAACCGCTAAGCATGTTGCCGCCAGGGTAGCGCATAATCGTGACGCCCATTTGATTGAGTGCACCTAACACATCAAGGCGAATCCCTTTGGCGTCGGCGTGGGGTGAACCCGGGTCATAAATGCCTTCGTAGACACAACGACCCATGTGCTCAATGAATCCCCCAAACAAAGTGGGAGAAATTTGCCCAACCACGCGGCGACGATCAAGTGCAATATGCGCACTGAGTTGCTCTGCCATGACTTCCTCGGTTCTATTGTCGGTAAAACGGAACATCTCTATCATACCGCAAATTCTCTGCAGTTTCTACAAAAAACCGCGCGGACACAGCAACACTGCGTCCGCGCGGTTTTGTCACAGGCAATCCCAATTATGCAGTCGTTTTTGCGGCTGCGTTGTGCATCAGCATGCGCACGCGGTCGAGCAACCACCACGCAAACAACAAACTCGCCAAGCTGATGGCCGTCATACTCGCGACCATCACCAGTTGCGGTGCCGGTGGCAGTTGCGCTTCATTGGTCACATATTGGATTTGCTTGACACCCAGACCATACAACGCCCAGGCAATTACCATGCCATAGGCGGTGTCTTGGCGCAAAATCCGTTGCGAAATAGCGAGTACCGCTGCAACGCCAATCAGCACCAATGTCCAAAAAATCGCCGTCTCGTCGCTAAATGTCCCGTGCCGAAAAATCACCACCGACACATTGACCACTGTCGCCACACTAATCCAGCCGGTATAAATGTGGAACGGCAAATCAACACAGATGCGTTCGGTAATCGTACGGGCTGGCATACGCTTCAACGTGGTGACAGTATAAATCAATGTGGCCAACAAGGTGAGCATCATGACCAGCGTGATTTCGACTTGATAGTAATGCCAAAACACTAACCACAACGTATTGGCGGTACTGCCCACCACAAACCACCAACCGATGGCCCGTAGTCGCGGGTCCTCACGTTTGGAGGGGAGTGCTTGATAGACACAATAGGCAATCAGGAATGTATAGATAATCCCCCACACGCTAAAGACATACCCTGCCGGCACAAACCGAATCCAATAGCTATCGGATAATTTGGCTGTGGTGACGCCATTGAGTGGAAGCGATGTAGCCAAACCATTGACAATTAATGTCACAATGGTAATCAGGATCACGCTGATTTGCCGCAAAACATCACGATTCATGGTTATCCTTTAAAACGAAGCGAGTACGTAATTATGTATACGCATGTAAATTTATTTTGGATTGTTACGCCACGGCCCTTCATACACGTACATGACGCCCCGACGGCGCCATGCAATGACGGCGCCATGCAATGACGGAGCCTACGAATGACGCCCCGACGGCGCCCATACGGCATGCATATGGCGCAACAATTCAATTCCACTGGCCACACTCGTCGCCGCGCCCTCACCCACGTTATACACCGACACCAAGGCTTGGGCAATCAATTTATCACCAGCCACATCGGCCACCGTGTGAATCGCCGCCACGACTTCGTCCATCGACGGTCCATTGGGCTCGGCTGTGCCGTGATTGGGCACATAGCGTTTGTCCAAAATATCTTCGTCAATGTGGAGATAAATATATTCACACTCCGCCACTAGTCGTTCCATAGCGACCCGCAGCGGATCCGTGGCACAGGGGACGATTGTCACGTCGGTGGCGGCAATCAGTTGTGCTTCGGCGGGGTCAAGGTTACGCACATCAACCATGACAATCCGGTTGGTAGGCAAGGCTTCGTTGATCCCCGCATTGATGCGCCATTGGGGCAAGGTCAAGCCGGCACAGACGGCCACCGGCATGCCACCAAGCATCCCTGACAAGGTCGTTTTGGTGGTATTGAAGTCACCATGGGCATCGAACCACACCAAGCCAATCGCAGCATGCGGACCGTGAGCGGCCACGAGCCCCGAATAAACTCCGGTGACATGTGAACAATCGCCGCCAATCATCATCACCTTTTGGCCAGCCCGCCGGGCGGTAGCCGTGGCATCGGCGATGCGCCGACAAAACATGCCGATATTGGCAGGTATATCGCTCCCCAATGGCAAGCCATCTGTAGTGGGGGTGACGACCAATGGCGCAATCCCATCGGTATGCAATGCGTGAGAATTGAGCAGGGCGTCGACACTCCGTTCGTCACCCATACAGGCAGTAGCGTTACGGTAGCGAATTGCGATCACAGCTTCCATGATGTTGCACCTCCGTTAAAGAAACGATAATATACATCATACGCATAATAGCATTGGACGTCTATGTCAACCTCACTTCAATCCAGCGCCCTTTTCCGTCTACCGGCCCCATTCCTCGTACTCACCGCAGTAGTATCAGTCCAATACGGCGCAGCACTTGCTCGAGAGCTTTTCCCGATTATTGGTGCCGGAGGGACGGTCTTTTTACGTTTATTAATGGCAGTGTTATGTCTATTTGCACTTTTCCGACCCAATATCATCGCCTTGTATCGCCAACATTTTCGCATCATGGCGTTATTTGGTGTCTGTATCGCCTTTTCTACCCTCTTTTTTTATTTGGCCGTGCAACGCATCCCGCTGGGAATCGCCATTGCCATTGAATTCATCGGACCACTCGTCGTCGCAGTGCGCAATAGTCGTACCTGGCTCGATCGTATGTGGATCGGCATCGCAGCACTCAGCATCGCACTGCTTGTCCCTGATATCGGTGTCAACCTCGATATTTGGGGGGTCGTGGCCGCCCTCATCGCCGCCGTATTTTGGGGGCTCTATATCATCACCTCACCGCGGGTGGCCGCAGTGGCGTCGGCATACGACGGACTGATTGGTGGCCTAATCGTCGCCCTCGTCATCATGAGTGTCCCTGGTGTCATCCAAGGTGGCTGGCAATTGCTGAGTCCCCACATCCTGTGGCAGAGTTTTTTGATGGGAATTGCCGCTGCCATTATCCCATTTACCTTTGAATTCAACGCCTTGCAACGCATGCCTGCCCGTGCCTACGGCGTATTGGTCTGTAGTGAGCCAGTAGTGGGGGCGCTTATTGGCTGGCTGGTACTGCATGAATCGCTCAACACCAATGCCATCATTGCCATCATTGGCATTACCATTGCCTCACTGGGAAGTACACTCACCAACAAAGAGGAATCACACGCATGAGTCACATCCAACCACGCCTTGACCTTGCCACCATTCGTGCATCTGCAGAACCCGCAACGGCAACAATAACCGATGTACTCGGTCGTATCGCGGCTGATCGCAACCGCGCCATCATCGAAGTCAATCCCGATGCCCTGTTGCTCGCTGAATATGCCGCAGCCACTCCCAATCCGCACCCGCTTGCCGGCATCCCGATTGCACTCAAAGACAACATCGATACCGGCGACCGCATGCAAACCACCGCCGGCTCACCTGCATTACTCACTAGTCGCGCCCGCCACGATGCCTTTGCCATCACCCAGCTACGTCAATCGGGGGCCATCCCAGTAGCCAAAGCCAATATGAGTGAATGGGCCAACTTCCGCGCCGCCCACTCGAGTAGTGGCTATAGCGGTCGCGGCGGCCAATGCCTCAACCCCCACGATCACACCCGTTGCCCTAGTGGCTCGAGCGCTGGATCCGCAGCGGCCGTTGCTGCGGGGCTGGTGCCACTCGCGATTGGCAGCGAAACGGACGGTTCGATTATTTCCCCATCCGCTCGCTGTGGCGTGGTCGGCATCAAACCAACCGTGGGACTGATTAGTCGCAGTGGGGTCATCCCCATCTCGACCACCCAAGACACGCTCGGCACGCATGCCCGCAGTGTGGCCGATGCAGCACTCCTGCTCGGCGTACTGGCAGGCTATGATGCCAATGATGCCGCCACCCACCAGATTCCCGCCACCACTCTCGCCACGTTGCGTAGCCCTATCAACCCCCAAACCATTGGTAATGTGCGCATCGGCGTGGCTCGCACCAACTTTAGTGGCTATCACGCCGGAGTTGATGACCGGTTTGACGCCGTGGTTGCGCTGTTAGCCCGCCAAGGCGTCACCATTGTCGACAATGTCGAAATCACCACCGTCAACGAGCTACGTAGTAGTGAAAACGAATATATGGTGATGTGCTACGAATTCAAGCAGGCCATTGCCGCTTATTTGGCCACTCGCGACGTATTGCCAGGATTCAGTGAAGCCGATGTACCGCGCACCCTCAGCGATCTGATTGCCTTTAACAACGCCCACCCCAATCCGGGCTTTGCCTTTGATCAGGAAATTTTTCTGCGGGCAAACCGCATGACCAATGCGGACAAAGCGGCGTACCGCAAAGCGGCAGCCTGGTGCAAACGCAAATCTCAACACGAAGGCATCGACGCCACCTTGCAACGCCACAATCTCGATTGCATCATTGTCCCGTCGGGCACTCCCGCGTGGCCTATTGACCAAATCAATGGCGACCCCAATATGCGCGGAGATAGCACTACGGCTGCCGCTTGTGCCGCATACCCACTTATTACCATACCAATGGGCAAAATTAATCAGCTTCCGATTGGATTAACCCTGATGGGCACCGCTTGGAGCGATGCCACCCTCGTAGCGATTGCCCATGGGATTGAACAATTATTGATACAAGAAGGAATCACCCAATGATCGACACATTACTTAACCTGATTACACACCAACGCCTGTGCGGAATCGCCCATACCATCGTGGGCATCCCCTCGGTCACCAACAACGAAAGCGCCATGAGCGACTATACCGCCACATTCCTTACTCGTTGTGGTTTTGCGGTCACGCGCCTTGCGGTACCCGAGTCTGGTGACACGATTGTAGCCAGTATTGGTCATGGCGACACCAGCGTGATGCTCAACTTCCACCTCGACACCTTTGACGTGTTTGCTGGTTGGGAAACCGATCCCTTTACCCCTACCCAAATCGGCAATCGCTTATACGGACTCGGCGTCCATGACATGAAGGGTGGCGCAGCCTGCGTGCTCGCCATCGCCGAAGCACTCGGCGCCCACCCCGAGTTACTGACTGGCCGTGTGCTCATCACCGCTACGAGTGACGAAGAAAACTGGTCACGTGGTGCACACGCCATCATCAATGGCGGATTTCTCAAAGGGTGCCAAGCAGCCATCGTGCCCGAGCCCTCCAATGCCGGTACCTTGACCATCGGGCAACGGGGCCGGCATGTCTTCCGCATCCGGTTTTTTGGCAAAACAGTCCATGCCGCCTTTGGCGGCGGCATCAACGCTGCGGCTGACGCTGCTCGCGTCGTGGCCGCTCTCGAAGAACCGGGCTTAGTTGATTTGGGCTGGGACGAGCAATTCCAACTGGCTGGGACCCTCAACGTCATCGGCATTCACAGCGGCGGCACATTTATTCTTGTCCCCGAAGTCGCCGATGTCTGGATTGATCGCCATATTCTACCCGGCGAGACGTTGGAGCATGCTACTGCCCAAATCCGTGACGTCGTTACTCGTTATACACGCCACAGTCGCTGGGAATTGACCTGGGATGAGCGACCAACCCCCGCACCTGGGCCCTATCTCGTCCCAACGAGTGATCCGTTGGTGCAAATCATGACTGCCGAATTAGCCCATGAATACCAGCAACCCATTCATTATGTGCTTGGTCGCAGCGTGGCCGATACGAGCCATTTCGCCTTCCACGGCCACATCCCTACTGTTATTTGTGGACCGCAAGGGGGGAACACCTGCGAGGCCAATGAATGGCTCGATCTCGATTCACTCTTACCCACAACCCGTGCTATGATGAAAACTACACTTCAATTGTTTACCCTACGCTAGAGGAAATACGTTATGTGGCAGGCACCTCAACGCATGACCCACACTGGCACCCATGTCGTGCTCCGTGCACCAGATGTCATAAATGATGGCGCTGCGCTCTTTGATGCAGGGCATCGCACCGCAGCCCATTTATACACGTGGCAATATTTACCGTATGGTCCGTTTTCTGACCGAGCGGCCATGGCTGCCTATGTGCAGGATTTCGCCAGCAAAACTGACCCGTTAATGCATGTGGTGTGCGATGCCGTCACACTTGTCCCTATTGGCGTAATCACGATCATGAGTATCTTTCCCGAATTTGGCCGGGCCGAACTCGGGCATATTTGGTACGATGCCGATATTCAACGCACCCCACGCACCACCGAATCGGCCTTTTTGTTGTTGACCTATTTATTTGACACACTGTACTACCGGCGTATCGAGTGGAAGTGCGATGCCAACAACGCCCGCAGTCGCGCTGCCGCCCAACGCCTCGGATTCCGCTTCGAAGGAGTGTTCCAACAGCATATGATTGTCAAAGGCCGCAATCGCGATACCGCATGGTTTGCAATCTCCGATCACGAATGGCCCGCAATTCGTGCCCGATTTGAAGCGTACTTTGCAGGAACGCGGCGCCATCTAGCGCGCTAAACAAGCCATTCGCTCGTTGTGCCATTTTTAGATAAGGTGAAAACATGAAAGTACCGTTCAATAGTCCCTATATGACCGGACAAGAGTTGGAATACATTGCCCAAGCCTATAATTTGCATAAATTATCAGGCAATGGCCAATTCACGCAACGCTGCCACAAAATCCTGCAACAACAGGTTGGCTCGCAAAAAGTCCTCCTTACCCATTCATGTACCGCCGCCCTCGAAATGGCGAGTATTTTGTGCGATTTGCAATTAGGCGATGAAGTTATCATGCCATCATACACCTTCGTCTCGACAGCCAATGCCGTGGTACTGCGCAATGCAGTGCCGGTGTTTGTCGATATCCGGCCAGACACCCTCAATATCGATGAAACACTCATTGAAGCAGCCATTACCCCACGCACCAAAGCGATTAGTGTCGTCCATTATGCCGGTGTTGCTTGCGAAATGGATACCATCATGGATATCGCGCAACGCCATAACTTGTTTGTCATCGAAGACGCCGCTCAAGGCTATGAATCATATTACAAAGGCCGACCACTCGGCAGCATCGGCCATTTCGCTGCCATGAGCTTCCACGAAACCAAAAACGTCATTTCGGGCGAAGGTGGCGCACTCTTTGTCAATGATACAAAATACACCGAATTAGCCGAAATCATCTGGGAAAAAGGCACCGATCGTAGTCAGTTTTTCCGTGGCATCGTCGATAAATACACCTGGCAACACGTCGGTTCATCGTTTTTGCCAAGCGAACTTATCGCGGCATTTTTGCTGGCCCAACTCGAAAATGGCCAATCAATTACCCAAAACCGCTTGGTGACATGGGACGCATACCATACCGCATTTGCCGATTTAGCCAAAGAAGAATTACTCAGCCAACCCGTAGTACCCGTAGAGTGTCAGCATAATGCACATATGTATTATGTCATCTTACCAACGGCTGATATCCGCAACGAACTTCTTGAAGCACTCAAAGATATCAATATTAACGCTATCTTTCACTACATTCCGCTACATAGTTCACCTGCAGGGATGCACTATGGGCGGGTACATGGGCGTATGGACAATACTGATTCACTCAGTGAGCGGTTATTGCGCATGCCAATGTACAACTATATCGACGATGCCAAACTACAACGTGTTATCGAGTCGGTTACTTCTTTAGTCAAAAAATATTAAGCGCAGACGTGAATAGGCAAAAAAGGGGAGGGGAGGATTCATCCTCTCCTCCCCTTTTGGTTTAGACTAAACGCGCCACCACATCACCCTGTGTCGAAAACAGCGTGTCACGTCGTGATTGCACGTGTTGGATAAACTGCTCCAACATTTCGATGCGATGCCCACGCCCAATCACTTGGGGGTGCATCGCTGCCGTCAATACTCCATTGGGATGATTGTGATGCATCCAATCAAAATCTTTGCTCCAAATCTCAAACACTTTACTCGGTGCCGAGGTGCCGTTGCGATACGGATTAAAGTTGAACTGGAAATGTGCCCAATCGTCAAATTCGAAACAAAACGGCAATTCCCAAATATCGGCCACACGTCCCGGAATCAACGGTTCATGGCGGCTGACTTGATCACCAATGCGTGGATGATAAGGAGAAAAATCATCGGCCATCAAACTCGAATCGTAGCGGAACTTGTATTCTTCGAGCAATGACAACGTGACCTGTGAAAAATCGGCTGACGGCGAACGAAACCCTTGCGGCTCCACCCCAATCTTACGCAACACTTGCAACGCCCGTTCCATGTCGCGCCGCTCTTCATCAGGGGTCTGCTCGCTAGGGTCGACGTGGGCATACGAATGATGCCCTACTTCATGCCCTGCTGCCAAAATCGCATCGACTTGATGCGGGAATGATTCGACCGTATGCCCTGGAATAAAAAACGTCGAACGGATGTTATAGCGCTTGAGCAACTCCAAAATCCGGGGCACACCAACAGTTGCACCATATTCGCCACGTGACAGCATCGCCGGTGTCGTATGTGCATAGCCAAACCATACCGACATGGCATCAAAATCAAAAGTCAAACAGACGGTACTTGTCATCACACGCTCCTATGCTCTCCGCAAGAATTCACAAGAATTATATTGGTAATTCTTGTACGCTATCATAGAGGAAAATAGAAAGGATGCAACATGTTGTATAGCGACGATCAATGTTGGCAAATCATGCAACAACGAGATAGTGCTTTCGATGGAGTATTTTTTATTGGCGTTATGACAACCAAAATATATTGTCGCCCGTCGTGTAGTGCGCGGCCATTACGCCACAATGTACGTTTTTTTGCCGATGCACAAGCAGCCCAACAAGTCGGATTACGGGCCTGTAAGCGCTGCCACCCCGATAGCATCAGCCCCGAAATCACTACGATTAACGCGATTTGTCGCTTTCTTGATACTCAAGAAAACCCACCGGCGCTGCGTGAATTAGCCAGCCGCTTTGGCTATAGTCCGTTTCATCTGACGCGCATGTTCAAAGCCAATTTAGGCGTTTCACCACGGCAATATAGCGACGCCATCCGCAAAAAACGCTTAGCATCAGCCCTTAGTCAAAACCGAACTGTCACGCATGCCGCCTTAGATGCCGGCTATACCACTCCCAATAGTCTCTACTACACCAATCCCCTCGGCGTATCACCGCGCCATTACCGGAATGGCGGGAGTGGTCTGCAAATCTGGTACGCAACAACAACCACTGCACTCGGTTTATTGGTTGTCGCTCAAACAATCAAAGGCATTTGTTTCGTGGCATTTGCCGATGACAACACACATGCGTCCAATATCATCCAGAGCGAGTTCCCAGCTGCACGCGTGGCGTTGGATGCAACGGCAGTTACCGATGCACTCTTGTGTGTCAAAAATCTGATTGAAAATCATCCTAACCAGCGCGATATCCCCATCGATATCCGCGCCACCGCCTTCCAACAACGAGTGTGGGATGCATTGCGTACCATTCCCCGCGGCACGACACGTAGTTATGCTGCCATCGCCCAGCAAATCGGCCAACCCACAGCGAGCCGGGCGGTCGCACAAGCCTGTGCCAGTAATCCCCTCGCAGTTATCGTGCCCTGCCACCGCGTGGTAGCGCAATCAGGGGCACGCGGTAATTACCGCTGGGGCAGTCAACGCAAAGCAACGCTCCTTGATCAGGAACAAATCGCATAGTAGAGACGCAGCAGGCTGCGTCTCTACTATGCACCCACGGTATAATCAATCTGATTGGTGATTATTAAAAGGATTAATTGTTATGTCTACTCAAATAGCTGTCGTGACCGGAGCTGCTCGGGGTATCGGCCGTGCCATCAGCGAAACGTTGCTCCGGAACGGCTACACTGTTATCGGTGCTGACCTCAATCCCTGCCCCTATAGCGACGATCAGTTTTATCCCTACCAGATCGATTTAACGGATCAAACCGCAATTCACGCATTATTTTCAACCGTTATGTCTATTCATGGTGGTGTCGATGTGTTGGTCAACAATGCCGGTGGCTGCATCATGGAAGAGTTCAGCGAAACGACCGCCGAGACACTCCACCAACAAATGGCCATGAATTTTGACAGTGCCTTTTTTTGTTGTCAAGCGGCCATCCCATTGATGCAAGCCCGCCCCGGCACCAAAAAAATCATCAACATTTCGTCCAACGGCGCCTACAATTTCGACGTATTTGACCCAGCGCCCTACCGGGCCAGCAAGGCGGCCATCGACAGCTTGACCAAGCACTTGGCGCGGCGCCACGCCAAAGAAGCGATTTGCGTCAATTCAATTGCACCTGCCATGACCCGCACCGACTTGTTCGATGTGGTCAGTCCAGATGTGTTGGCGCAAGCGCTGGCAGGCATGCCCCAAGGCAAACCGATGGAACCACAGCAAATCGCCAGCTGGGTGGCCTTTTTGGCATCACCTGCCGGTGACTGTTGTAGTGGTAACGTCATCATCCTCAATCAAGGCCGCGACGTGCGTTAGTCGTACCAATGAGGCGATTTGCGGAGCACGCGCCATTGTTGCGGACAATGCCCATATATCAACCAGGCGTTGCGCTCTGCTGACAAATGGCGGAGCATGTATGCTGAGGCACGGGCGGTACCGGGGTCTTCGGCATCGCTCCAGGTATCGTCCGCAAATTCATCGGGACGTGATATCGCATCAGCCGCCAAAATTACCATGCCCATATTCGCAAGTTTCACCGTGAGCGAATAATGCCCCATAGTATGACCGGGTGTCGGAAAAAAAAGCACGCCCGGCGCAATTTCGCAACCATGTGGCACGACTTCCGTGGGAATCGCCGGCCATTGCACCCGCGAACGTCCATCCCAGTAACTAGGCGTCGGCAAGCTGCGCTCACGTTGTGATATCCACAATCGCGCATTGGGGAACTCTTCGATTCGTCCCACATGATCTACATGCCCATGCGTAATCACCAAATCCGTTATGTCAATATTAGTTAATCCAAGTAAGGCGAGTTGGCCATGGGGGTTTTGGTCGGCGCGGTAATCAAGCAAGCGGCCAAACTTGCCAAGGCCATCAATCAACGCCACACCAAAGGGATCTGCGATATAATCAGCATGAAACCCGGTGTCCACCAGAATATTGCGATTTGCGGTTTGAATCAGATAGCCTTGAATGCCGATTTGACGGCCATTCTGGTAGATTTCAAACAACCCATAATCTAGGATGGCCAAACGCATAGAATTCTCATTCTTGTATAAAAAGGAACGTTCGATGCATTCTATTGTATGCCCAAACGGCGCCCGCATTGCCTACCACCACGAAGGAAGTAGCGACGACGTGGTAGTACTGCTGCATGGATTCACCGGTACGGGCAAAGCCCATTTCGCCAAAGAAATCCCCTTCCTCGCCCCCCACATGCAAATCTATGCCCCTGATTTACGGGGCTACGGGGCGAGTGCACCACCCCAGCGCGTGTTTGGGGTTGATTTTTATCAAAACGATGCCGCCGATATGATTGCCTTTCTTACGGCGCTCAATGTGGGGCCTGTGCATTTGGTGGGCTTTAGTGATGGTGCCGAAATAGCGCTCTATATTGCTGCCACTGCGCCCCATTTGGTGCGCTCGGCATTGGTGTGGGGCGTCTGTGGCCAAATCACCCCCGAAATGGTCGAAATGGTACACAAATGGCGTCCGCTGTCGACTTGGGATGAACGCTACCCCGCCTGGAAGGCCGAAATCATCGCCCTGCACGGCGAAGCCCAGTTTGAACCAATGGTCGAAGGCTGGATCCTCGCCGCCGATGCCATCCTAGCCCGCGGTGGCGATGTACTGTTCGGCGTGGCTGCCCAAATCGAAGCGCCAATCATGATTGTGCATGGCAGCGAAGATACCGGCAATCCCATACCGATGGTGACAGCCCTCGCCAACAAAATCAAGCGCTGCCAGTTTTTGTTGCTTGACGGTATCGGACACGATGTCCAAGACGAAGCCTCCCGCGAGCTCCACCAAATCATGGCCGAATGGTATGGCTTCAACGAAAAGGTGTAACACCAAGACGAACTCCCCACGCACGAATAAACCGTGCGTGGGGAGTTCGTGTGTGGTGTTATTTGGCAGCAGCCAAGGTTTGACGGATTTGTGTGACGTGTGAACGGGCATGGCCTGAGTAGATGCGAAGCAAATCATCGATGCTCCGTTCGCCATACGACATGCTAATGCCGGTACGAGCAAATTCCGCATCACTCAATGATTCGAGCATGCGCACCCAGCGGATATGCATCGCGCGCATCAAGTCAAGTGATACGCTAATGTCGGCTTCACTGGCATCAGCGATTTGCGCGAACCCATCTGGGCTATATGGCTTCCAGGTCGGCTTATCTTCACTCAACACCAAGCGCAGGTTATTGATGGCGTAGCTATGGGAATCTGGTAAATGGTGTACGTTTTGGGCGACGGTCCATTCGTTGGCCAAATAGGGCGTCGTCAATTGGGCAACGGACAAATGCACGACTTCAGCGGCGATTTCATCGGTGGCAATCCGCAATAATTGGATGGCCTCTTGGCGTTCAGCAATCGTTAACATGATGACTCCTTTGTAAAACTCGGTTCACGGTGCATCATACCACGACGGGCGATTGGTCACGGCTGGCCGTGGTGGCATCGTGGGTGATTGGCCACGGCTGGCCGTGGTGGCATCATGGGCGATTGTTGGCCACGGCTGGCCGTGGTGGCATCGCCCCTACGGCGCGCACG
>JBBAWW010000002.1:0-23299 GCA_040397035.1 Roseiflexaceae bacterium
ATACTTTATACCATGCGTTGCATGGTGGAGACGCAGTACGATGCAGCAAGCTGCCACTCCACTGCGTCTCTACTTCATACTTCATATCACCATGCGTTGCATGGTGGAGACACAGTACGATGCAGCAGGCTGCGTCTCCACTGCGTCTCTACTTCATACTTCATATCACCATGCGTTGCATGGTGGAGACACAGTACGATGCAGCAGGCTGCGTCTCCACTGCGTCTCTACTTCATACTTCATACTTCGAAAGAGTGATATGGTATAATGGCAACGTCCTGAGAGAATCACATGAATATGGTCCAAGGAGGATCGCAATGGATTACACACCACGTCCCGAGCACAAATTCACCTTCGGGTTATGGACTGTCGGCAATGTTGGCAGCGACCCCTTTGGTGCGCCGGTACGCGCGGCGAAGTCGCCGGTTGAATTGGTGCATCTGCTCGCCGATGTTGGCGCATACGGGGTCAACTTCCACGACAACGACTTAGTGCCTATCAATGCCAGCAGCGACGAACGCACCCAAATCGTCCGTGACTTCAAAAAAGCCCTCAACGATACCGGATTGGTCGTGCCGATGGCCACTACCAATCTGTTTAGCGATCCGGTCTTCCGCGATGGTGCATTTACCTCAAACGATGCGTCTGTGCGTGCGTATGCCGTCCAAAAGACCATGCGAGCCATTGATTTGGGTGTCGAATGTGGCGCCAAAATCTATGTGTTTTGGGGTGGTCGTGAAGGTACTGAAAGCGACGCCACCAAAAATCCTGCCGAATCGATGAAGCGCTTCCGCGAAGCAATTAACTTTTTGTCACATTATTCCAAGTCACAAAAATACGACCTGCAATTCGCCCTCGAACCCAAACCCAACGAACCCCGCGGCGACATCTTTTTGGCGACTGTCGGGCATGCCTTGGCGTTCATCAATACCCTCGACCACCCCGAAATGGTCGGCGTCAATCCCGAAGTCGCCCACGAAACAATGGCCGGTCTCAACTTCTTGCATGGCGTCGCCCAAGCCTGGGAAATGGGCAAGCTCTTCCATATCGACCTCAACGACCAAGTCGTGGGGCGCTATGACCAAGACTTCCGCTTTGGGGCCGCCAACATCAAAGGCGCCTTCATGCTGGTCAAGTTCCTCGAAGATGTGGGCTATAGTGGCAACAAGCACTTCGACGCCCATGCCTTCCGCACCGACGATTACGACGGTGTCAAAGCCTTTGCCCGCGGCTGTATGCGCACCTACCTCATCCTCAAAGAAAAAGCCGCCCGTTGGAATGCCGACAGCGAAATCCAAGCCTTGGTGAGCCAAGTCAATAGCATTGCGCCCGGGTTGCCGGCCTGGCAAGGTGGCTTTAGCCCCGAAAAAGCCACGGCGCTCAGCAATCACACCTTTGACCGCACCGTCATCGCCAGCAAGGGGCAACCCTACGAACAAATCGACCAATTGACCCTCGAAGTGTTGATGGGCGTACGCTAATCATGCACCCGTCGTTGCCGTCGTCGTGGAAACCCGTAGCCTGCTACGGCGCTACGATGACGGCATTTTTGTAATATATAGGACAATACTATGCCGTTATTTCTGGGATTAGACATCGGCACCTCCGGTGCCAAAGCAATTGTGTGTGATGGTGATGGACATATCGTCGCCATGGCTCTCGCCGAATACCCTATTTCGAGCCCGCAACCCCTCTGGAGCGAACAAAATCCCAGCGATTGGTGGCAAGGAGCCCAACAAGCCATCCGTGACGTCGTCAGCGCCGTGGATGCATCCCAAATAGTGGGGATTGGGTTGACCGGTCAAATGCATGGCTCGGTTTTTTTGGATGCCGATAATCAGGTCATCCGCCCCGCCTTGCTATGGAACGACCAACGCACTGCGGCAGAATGCGCCGAAATCAATCAGCGCATCGGTGCGCAACGCTTAATCGAAATCGCCGGCAATCCCGCCCTGACCGGCTTCCAAGCCCCCAAGATTTTGTGGGTGCGCAACCACGAGCCTGCGAATTTCGCGCGTATTGCCCACATCCTGTTGCCCAAAGACTACATTCGCTTACTCCTTAGTGGCGTCTATGCCACGGATGCCGCCGATACCGCCGGCACATTGCTGATTGATCTCACCAGCCGCGATTATTCCGCAGAAATCCTCGCCGCCCTCGAAATCAAACGTGAATGGCTGCCCACCGTCTACGAAGGCCCCAGCATCACCAGCTACCTCACAGCTGATGTGGCTACTGCCCTCGGCTTGACTGCCGGTATCCCCATCATTGCTGGTGGTGGCGACAACGCCGCTGCAGCCATTGGGACCGGTATCATCAAATCAGGTGTCGTCAATAGTAGCATTGGTACGAGCGGCGTGGTATTTGCGCATAGCGATAGCATCGCCCTCGACCCCCGCGGCCGCCTGCATACGTTTTGTCATAGCGTCCCCGGCGCCTGGCACATGATGGCCGTCACCTTGTCTGCTGGCGGCGCGTTTGGTTGGTTGCGCAACACGTTGCGCCAAACTGGGGCCGAGACGTTGTCGTACGACGATCTGACCGCCGCCGCCGCCAATGTCCCTGCCGGCGCTGAGGGGCTGATTTTTTTGCCCTACCTGTCGGGCGAACGCACACCCCACCTCGACCCATTGGCCCGCGGTGCCTTTGTGGGCCTAACCACCCGCCACGACATCGGGCATATGGCCCGGGCGGTGATGGAAGGGGTGACGTTCTCGCTGCGTGATGGCATCGAAATCATGCGCGAATTAGGCGTCCCCACCACCGACGTACGCGCAACCGGCGGCGGTGGCAAAAGCTCCCTATGGCGCCAGATGCAAGCCGACATCTACAATGCGCCGGTATCAACCCTCGCCGCCGAAGAAGGTCCCGCCTATGGCGCGGCCCTACTCGCCGGCGTCGGTACCGGTCATTTTGCCGATGTCAACGATGCCGTCACCCGCTGTGTACGGGTCGTCGCCACCACCCAACCAGACCCCGCCATGGTCGCCAAATACAACCAGATTTATGCAATTTACCGTACCATGTATAGTCATCTCAGCGCTGATATGCATGCGTTAGCCACACTCTAATACAACCACAATACCGCATCTGCACACCCTACGATGATCTAGTATCACCGTAGGGTGTGTCTTTTTTTGCTTGACGGTATCCTAAACCTCGTCTATACTGAATTTAATTTTAGGGTAGCCTAAATTATTTTTTCGTATCCAATAGCTATTAACTCATATATCACACAAAGGATCATCAATGCACAAAGAAGAAGTCGCCACAAACAGCATACCCACGGGAAATGACGGCTGGCGCTATGCCCGCCATGAAGTATCTCTTCCCGAATCATTCTCTTCTGTCAAGGTTTCACCCAATGCGGGATTTTGGCGCACCTTACTCGCATTTGCGGGGCCAGGTTTGATGGTTGCCGTAGGATATATGGATCCCGGCAATTGGGCAACTGACATTGCAGGTGGTGCGCAATTTGGCTATATGTTATTGTCAGTCATTCTGATTTCCAATTTCATGGCAATTCTGCTCCAACATTTGGCACTCAAGTTGGGGGTGGTCACTGGACGTGATTTGGCCCAAGCCTGCCGTGACCACTATTCACGTCCAGTATCGTTTATACTATGGATATTATGTCAAATAGCAATTATCGCCTGTGATATAGCCGAAGTCATTGGTGCGGCGATTGCCTTGAATCTCTTGTTTGGGATTCCGATTGTATATGGCGTCGTTATCACCGCCCTCGATGTGCTAATGGTGCTTTTTTTGCAGAGCAAAGGCTTCCGATATATCGAAAGCATTGTAGGCGGGTTGGTTTTTGTGATATTTGCCTGTTTCATGTATGAGATGGCCGTATCGAGTCCGCCCATTGCGGCGATTTTGGTGGGGTTGATTCCCTCACCACAAATCGTTTACAACCCTAATGCGCTGTATATCGCCATCGGCATCCTCGGGGCGACGGTCATGCCGCACAATTTGTATTTGCATTCAAGTATCGTTCAGACGCGCAACTTTGTCCGTGATGACATTGGCAAAGCCATGGCCATCAAATTTGCCTCGATTGATTCGACGGTGTGGTTATTGTTTGCTTTTGTGATTAATGCGGCGATTTTGATTTTGGCAGCCACCACCTTTTATGGTACTGAGCATGCCGGGGTAACCGACATCGCCGATGCCTATAATTTACTGACGCCCCTATTAGGGGCTAGCTTTGCGAGTATTGCCTTTGCGGTAGCCTTGCTGGCATCGGGGCAAAGCTCAACATTGACGGGTACGTTGGCAGGGCAAATCATCATGGAAGGCTTCCTCAAAATCCGCTTGCCCCGTTGGATGATTCGCGTGATTACCCGCGGGCTGGCTATCATCCCCGCCATGATTGTGGCCATATTGTATGGCGAACGGGGTACCGGGGAATTGTTAGTGTTTAGCCAAGTAATTTTGGCGTTACAACTAGGGTTTGCCGTGGTACCACTAGTCACCTTTACCAGTGACAAAACCAAAATGGGCAAATTTGTCAATCCACTGTGGCTAACGGTTTTAGCATGGGGCATCACCGCAGTAATTATTAGCCTCAACGCGTATCTCGTATTACAAATCGTGATTAGCTAAAAAATCCCCCCTGTGCGTATTGCACCGGGGGGATACCCTTGTCCCTTTACGCCATAAACGCCAATACCGCCGCCATAAACGCGGCCGGGTTGTCGTGGTGCATTTCGTGACCGACACCGGGGATGATTTGGGCGGTCAAATTGGGCATATAGTTGACCAACGCCTCGGCGAATGCTGCCGGGACGACGCCCCCTTTGTCTGCCTCACAATAGAGCACCAAAATCGGCACAGCGACTGGTTTGAGCCAATCCCACAACAAAATTTTGCCCGAATTCAACCAGATTGGCACGCTGGGGTCGTTATGAAGCTTGGCATAGGCCCACGAATTGAGGGCTTCATCACTCCAATGGGGGACTTCGCCACGTTTGAAGGCCACCAGTTCGGCATGGCTCATAGTCAACCACTGGCGCAACCCGGCAATCCACGGGTCACGGCGCTCGGCGATATAGGCTTCGTCGCCAGCCATCGGCCATACCGCCGGATCTTCGAGGACCACTTTACGCACCAATTCGGGGTGCATACTCACCAACGCCAAGCTCTGGGCGCCACCCATCGAATGCCCAATCACCACCGGTTTATCGAGACCGAGTACGACAATCAATGCTGCCGCATCGGCACCAATGGTGGCGGTGGCATAATCACTGGCACGATCAGATTCACCATGACCACGGCCATCAGGTGCAGTGACACGATAGCCGGCAGCCACGAGCTGGGCTATCTGCACACTCCAGTACGTACCACAACCGGTGATGCCGTGGAGCAATAGCACGTCAGGACCACTACCGGCCTGATGGACGTTGAGGGTGACACCGGTGGGGAGCGCCACGCGGGTTTGGGTCGTTGCAATCATCGTGCAATCCTTTCGTGTTTTGGGGACGTTGGTGTCTGGTAGTACTCTACGTGTATTGTACCTTGCCATGCAACGACAAACAAACACCCCCTCGTCTTGCGACGAGGGGGGTAGAATGGGGTGCGCGACGGGTTTCGAACCCGCAACCTCGGGTGCCACAGACCAGCGCTCTGCCGTTGAGCTACGCGCACCATAACGCTCACCAGTATAGCATAACTCTATGGCGCGCGCAAATTGAATTTGCGGTTATGGGGTAACCCAGCCACCCTGCTTGTCACTGGCCACAATTGCCTCGATTACCCGCATATTGGCGACTGCATCACTAATCGGGGTCGGCACCGCGGTGTCGTTGAGGATAGCTAGGCTAAACAAATCACCTTGGATGGTGTATTGGTCAACCGTCGGGAATGTGATTGTTTCGGTGCTATTGCCGCTGGTATGCCACATGGTACAGGGGCGGTCGGGTGGCGCATTGAAGGGAATCTCGATTTCAATGCGGCCGGTCGTCCCCATGATGTGCACCCGTTGGTACGAGCTGAGCTGCGTCGAGCAGGTAAACGTGGCAGTACCGCCAGCAAATTGCATCATCCCCGATGCCAAACGGTCGACATTGAGAGTAGGGTCGTATTCGACCAAGCCACAGACTTTGGTTGGTTCACTACCAAAAATAAAGCGCGACAGCGAGATGTTGTAGCAACCGATGTCCATCAAACCACCGCCACCGATGTCCGCTTGGTTGCGCACGTTGGTGGGGTCGGTCAAAAAGTATGAAAAGATACTGTTGATGGTACGTAATTCACCAATCCCGCCCGCAGCGACAATCGCCTTGGCGCGGCGCCATTGGGGGTGATGGCGGTACATGAAGGCTTCCATCAATTTGAGGTGGGGGAAGCGTTGCGCGGCATCCACTAATTGTTGGGCTTCCTGCGCCGTCAAAGCGATTGGTTTTTCACACAGCACATGCTTGCCGGCTTCGAGAGCTTGGATGGACACGGGGACATGCAGGTGATTGGGCAAGGGATTGTAGATGGCATCGATATCGGGGTCAGCCAATAATTCTTCGTATGAACCATAGGCTTTGGCGATGCCTAATTGTTTGGCGGCGGCTTGAGCTTTGGGTAAATCACGTGAGGCAATCGCGACGACCTCGCTGTATTCGCCCTTCATCATGGCGGGATTTACTTTGGCCATCCCGATATTGGCAGTGCTGACGATTCCCCAACGAATCTTGGTCATGGAGCAGTCCTTTCTGTACCACAAACGCCTGTGCGCATTATACATGCTCCGTGGTAGGATTAAGTATGATATTAAGGAGATTGGTATGAAGTGGATTGGTCTTATCGGCGGCATGAGCTGGGAATCATCAGCAGAATATTACCGCGTCATCAATGAATTAGTCCGCGACCAACTAGGCGGACTCCATTCGGCCCAAATCTTGCTCGCCAGTGTTGATTTTGCCCAAATCGAAGCCTACCAGCACCAAGGCGAATGGGACAAAGCCGGGGCTGCCCTCGCCGCCGTAGCCCAGCGGCTCGTCGCCGGTGGCGCCGAACTGATTGTGCTCTGCACCAATACCATGCACAAAGTCGCGCCCCAAATCACCCACAATTTGCCCGTGCCGTTTTTGCATATCGCCGACGCCACCGCCCAACAAATCCAGCAATTTGGCTTGACCCGCATCGGCTTGCTCGGTACACGCTATACCATGGAGCAAGATTTCTACAAAGGTCGCCTACGCGATAATTACGGCATTGAGGTTATTATTCCCAACGACGCCGAACGCACCGATGTCAATCGCATCATCTACGACGAGCTCTGCCTCGGGCAAATCATCCCAGCCTCACGCCTGTGCTACCGCGAAATCATCGCCAATCTCATCGCCCAAGGTGCCCAAGGAATTATTTTGGGCTGTACCGAAATCACCTTGCTGGTCGATCAGAGCGACTCGTTTGTCCCCGTATTCGACACCACTCGCATCCATGCCGAAAAAGCCGTCGCCGCCGCCCTCACCCCCGCTGAATGATGTGAAAGGAACAAAAATGAAACGCCTGTTGTTGTTGAGCCTCATGGTTATCATGACCAGTTGTAGCACGCCTAGTGCCAGCAAACCCGTCGCCACCGCCGACGTGAGTACGGGAGCGACTAGCACGAGTACATCCAGCGACGCCACTGCAACCGTACCGGTAAACAGTGAGAGTACGCCCAGTAGTGAAGCGACAGTCGTACCTGCCACGCCAGTTGCCCCGGACACTGCAGCACTCGATGCGCAACAAATCAATGTTGCGAAAGAGTTTTTGACCGCCTATCATACGGACCCCAGCGGTGATAGTAGTGCCCAGTATTTGAGTCCTGAGCTCACCAAGCTCTACGACGGCGGCAAAACCATCCCATCAATTGTTGGTGTCGATGCTGCCTACACCACCGTCACGATTGTCGACAGTAAATTGTTCAACGACAACCAGAGTGCCCAAATCACCGCCAAACTCGATTATGCCAATGGTAGCCAAACCATCGACATGACCTTGGCCCTCAGCAATGGCACGTGGCAAGTTGCTGCCGTCAGCGCCCAACCCCAAAAATAAGGCACCGTTCGTAGTTTTTATCAACCGATTAAAGGAACACACATGAAACGCCGCACCTTCCTCGCCAGTCTCGCCTTGATCCCCGCCATCGTCGCCTGTGGGAGTGGCACCAGCACCGCCACCATTGCCCCATTTAGCGGTGCCGTCCCAGCCCAAGCCAGTGATGCACCCCTCGCCGGCGAACTCGTGGCCGGACTTACCAGCAACACCAACGAAAAAGCGAGTGCCGCCGCGACCCTTTATCGCTTACCCGACGATGCCACCTATGCCGCCGTCAAGCAATACTATGCCGACCTGCTCACCCCTCAAGGATGGCAAGCCGACGCCACGATTTTGGTTGAAGGTGATACGTTGAGTTATGCCGCGTGGAAGAAAGACGATCAAGTCGCCGTTATCGGTGTAGTTGAAAACGTTGCGGGCGATGGGGCATTTATGACCCAGTCTGTCTACCGCCCCTAATCCCCACGACCATCTTACGCGCGTTGGCGCAACCGCCAACGCGCGAGGTGGGCACGCCAACGCCCACCCTCAATGCCACGTAATTCACGTAACGATATATCAGTAGCCAAAACATCCTCGGTATCAGATTTGGCGTGCATTACCCGTTGCGCCAGATAAATCCCACGGTGGCCGCTACTCGCATATGCCACCACGGTGGTAATCGCAACCCCCAGCAACGGCCCCCCGCCAAACAATTCCACCGCCATCACGATACAAGCCAGTGGCGTATTTGCGGCGGCAGCAAATACGGCAATAAATCCTAGCGCCGCCATAAAATCGGCCGGCAATTGAAAAATCAGCGCCAGTGTGTTACCCAGCATCGCTCCAATCACAAACAACGGCGTCACTTCGCCCCCTTTGAAGCCAAATCCGAGAGTCAGCACCGTCAGCACTATTTTCACCAAAAACCCCCACCATACCACCCCATTGGGCACAAACGCCTGTTGGAGCAACGGTAAACTGAGACCATTGTAGTCGTAATTGCCAATCGCCACCGTCATCACGATTACCACCAGGCCACCCACCACTGCCCGCCACACCGGCTGTGGCAAGTAGTAGCTAGTGATATGACTCACCCAATGCGTCCCCTCCGAAAAAAGTACACTCGCCCCTGCAAAAACCAATCCTGCCAGCACCAACTGCCCAATCAACAGGGGCGTGACGGCCGGCACAGTGAACACGTGGTAATGGAGGTGATTAACCTGCCACAATTGCACCGTCCAATCACCGACAAATGCCGCCACAAGGCAGGGAATCAACGCACGATAGCGGATACCACCAACAGTCAAGACCTCCATCCCAAATATCATGCCCGCCAGCGGTGTGCCAAACACGCTCCCAAACCCGGCGCTAATTCCTGCCATCAACAGCATGCGGGTGTCACTAGGAGTCAGGCGCAACCAGCGCGCCACCGCACCAGCGATACTGCCCCCCATCTGCACGGCAGTCCCCTCCCGCCCCGCCGAGCCACCACCAAGATGGGTCAACAACGTCGCACCCAGCACCAACGGCATCATGCGCAACGGCACGCCATGTCCTTGGGGGGCATGGATCTGCTCAAGGATAAGATTGTTGCCGGCGGCAGCCTGTTGGCCATAGCGTTGATAGACCCAGGCAATCAGCGCACCACTGACGGGGAGTAGGTAAAGTAGCCACGTATGACTCTGAAAAAGTAACGTGGTATGTCCAAGTAATGTTAAAAAAAAGCGCACTCGCACTCCCGGTGAGGCATCCCACGAAGGCCGCAAGCGCAATCCGGCGGAATACGTGCATGGAGCGATTCCTCACTATAAAAACCTATTCGGAGATCCATCGCTCGTTGATTGTAGCGAAGTTTTGCTCAGCCAAAATATGCCACAACACAAAAAACCGAGGCTGGGCAATTGCCCAACCTCGGTCTTCGTGCATGCGAATGCGAAACTACTTGGTTTCGCGATAAGCAACGTGCTTGCGCACGGTGGGGTCATAGCGGCGCAATTCGAGCCGGCTGGGGTCGTTCTTGCGGTTCTTGACGGTGGTATAGGTGTGGGCACTCTCGGTGCTCCGCAACTTGATGATGATGCGGTTGCCTTTTTTGCTGGCCATGGTGTTCCTCACAAAATAGTTTATAACTTGCCACATTGTACCAAACTCACGCCTACTTGGCAAACAGTAGATAATACCGGATCTCCATTATCTCGCACAGAGGACGCAGAGGCATTCGTTGGCGACGTCACTTTCCACTTCCCACTTCCCACGGGCGAATAGCGGCGAATAAATTCGCCGGCATGCTTCGCCCTTACTGCGTCCGACGTCACTTCCGACGTCACTTCCGACTTCAGACTTTACGCTTCCTACTTCAAATGCCCCACACACGTTTGACCTTGGAAAGCGCTATACGTGCCGTCTGGACAAATCGTGTTTTGCCAGATGACGCCGGTCAGATCAGCACCCGTCAAATCAACCCCGGTTAGATTGGCACCATTGAAGTTGGCACCGGCGAGGATGGCTCCACTCAGATTGGCGCCAGACAGGTTGGCGAAACTTAGATTGACCCACGACAAATTGCTCCACATCAGCGTAGCACCGGTCAAATCAGTGCCGTTCAAATCGGCACCATGAGCGTCCGCACCCCGCAAATCACTGCCGGCCAGATTACTACCAGCCAAGGTGCTATACGGGAGCTGGGCGTAGCTCAGCTGAGCCTTGTGCAAATCAGCGTTGGGCAGTTGGGCATTACTAAGGTTGGCCGCTGGGCCTACGAGGTAGCCCTTGGTCAGTTGCCAATTGAGTGGCAACAAGATGTTGGTACCGGTAATGCCGCCCGATGATACGCGGAGTAATGAAGTGTGTTGCAGATTGGCACCATCGAGGTTGGCGCCGGTGAAGCGCATCCCATCCAGCACGCTATAGACAAAGTTGGCGTTACGGAGGTTGGTATTCGACAAATTCGTGTTGCGATGAATCCCAAAACTCCAGTCGGAATCATGCATGTCGACACCACTAAAGTCAGCATCGCTCAAATCTTTGCCGGTTAAGTCGATCGCGATTAAATGACACTCACTCGCATGGTTACCGCTCAGGCTACACCATTTGGGGGCTGCGGCTGCGGGTGGGGGTGCGACATAAAGAACTGTACATGGCGAATTCACCACAGTTCCATCTGGACATGTTACATTAATCCAAAAATTAACAACGTCGAGATCGACACCGCGGAAATCGGCACCGCTGAAATCGACATTGATGAAATTGACACTGGTGAATTTGGCACCGCGGAAAATGGCACCGCGGAGAATGGCACCGCCAATCATGAGGGCACTGCCGCGGAAATCGGCACCGCTGAAATCGACATTGATGAGAGTGGCACCGAGCATATTGGCACCGGTCATAGTGGCACCGGTCAGATTGGAACCGGTCAGATTGGCACCGTCAAGTTTGGCACGGGACAGATTGGCACCGGTCAGATTGGCACCGGTCAGAGTGGCACCGAGCATAGTGGCATCGGTGAGATCGGCACCAATGAGAATACCACTCATAGTAATATTGGTAAAATTACAATTACTCAAATTAACGTTAGTTCCCCGTGCAGTGCAATCTGTACTAAATAATGCATGGGCGACTTGCGGTGGGGCGATACTCATGCTCATACAGAGCATACAGATGGTACTCACAATTACGAGAATGGGTTTCATGGACACTGCTCCTCTTTCACATCATGATCCTCACACAATCCCAAAAACACTTACACTGATTTGTTTGATTGTGCGGGCTGTTGCTAACTATATCATGTGATGTGCGTTTTGACCCATGACAAAATATACTGATTTTTGCCAATATTGCACCAATTTTTGCTTTTTTGCCAATTACGGGGCGATTGTCCCCGGCGAGTTGACATGTGCCTGTTGTAAAAATCGTTGCGTGTACGCCGTGGCGTAATCATCCTTACGCGTTGACTTCCGACGTCACTTCCCACTTCCCACGGGCGAATAGCGGCGAATCAATTCGCCAGCATGATTCGCCCTTACTTATTGGCTTCCGACGTCACTTCCGACTTCCGACTTCACGCTTCCTACTTCACAGGGCGATTGCCACGGCGTATGGACATGTGCAGTAGCGGCAATACGTACAGTGCCGTGGCGTAATCGCCCTTACTTGGTGTATACTGCCATCAGCACTTACTCGCACCATGCATGTACGGAGGTCACAGTGACCACCATCAATCTTGTACCATTCGCGGGCGCCGATATGCCCAGCGATGCCGTGATTAACACCTGTGTCCATTGTGGGCTCTGTTTATCGGCATGCCCCACCTACCGCGAAACCGGGCTCGAGCAATTTTCGCCCCGCGGTCGCATCTATCTGATGAAAGCCGTCGCTGATGGGCGCATCGGCATGGAAAGTGACACCTTCCAAGAGCAAATGAGCGCCTGTCTCAATTGCCGCGCCTGCGAAGCCGTCTGCCCGAGTGGCGTCCAATATGGCCAAATCCTCGAAGCCTCACGCACCCAAATCCACAATGCCAAAGAAAACGGCACCCTGCCCCCCTACCCCGTCAGCGTGCGCGCCATTCGATCGGTGGTATTTGGGCAATTGTTTACCCACATGAGCCTATTCCGGGGGTTTTCACGGTTGCTGTGGCTCTACCAAAAAAGCGGTGTGCAATGGCTGGCCCGCAAGCTGGGCATCATCAAAGCCCTCGGACTTGCCGAAGCCGAAGCGATTTTGCCCACCATCAATAATTCGTTTACCACGCCTCACGGCCAGACCTTCCCCGCCATCGGTACCCAAAAAGGCCACGTGGCCTTGCTCAGCGGCTGTATTATGTCGACTGCATTTAGTAACGTCCACGACGCCACCATTCGGGTATTGCAACGCAACGGCATCCGCGTCACCATTCCTGCCGCCCAAGGGTGTTGTGGCGCCTTGCACGCCCACGGTGGCGAACTCGACGGTGCCCGGGCCTTGGCCAAGGCCAATATCACCGCATTTGGGGTAGGCTACGACGCCGTCGTCGTCAACGCCGCCGGCTGTGGTTCAACCATCAAAGAATACGGGCATTTGCTCCACGACGATGCCGAATGGAGCGCCAAGGCGACGGCCTTTAGTGCCAAGGTGCGTGACATCAGCGAATACATCGCTGGCCTCGAGCTCAATACTGCCGACCTCAAGCCGGTCAACCTGACCGTCACCTACCAAGAGCCGTGTCACTTGGTCCATGCCCAGCGCATCACCGCCCAACCTCGCAAATTGCTTAAACAAATACCCGGCTTGAAATTGGTCGAAATGGCCGAATCATCGCTCTGCTGTGGCTCAGCCGGCATTTACAATGTCACTCAGCCCGCCATGGCCGCCCAACTGGGCAACCGCAAAATCGACAACGCCGAGCGCACCAAGGCCGATGTGGTGGTCACCGCCAATCCCGGTTGTCATTTGCAGCTTGCTGGTGGTCTAAACCAACGTGGCTCACAAATGAAGGTCTTGCATATCGCCGAAGTGCTTGATATGGCCTATGGTGGGGCGGTGTGATGACCGATGCGCCCCGCCGGGTATTGATGATAGCCCCTACCAGTTTTTTTTCGGATTACGGCTGTCATATCCGCATTGCCCAAGAAGCCCACGAGCTACAACGCCGTGGCCATGTAGTGCGGATTGCCACGTACCACAACGGCGATAGCGTGGCCGGGCTCGACATCGTGCGCTCGTGGGATGTGCCGTGGGTCAAACGTGCCTTGGTGGGTTCTTCGCGCCACAAACTCTACCTCGATGTGGCCTTGTCATGGCGCAGCCTACAAACCGCCCTAGACTTCAAACCCGATATCATCCATGCCCACCTCCACGAAGGTGGCTTGATTGGCGCCGTGCTCAAACGCCTCATCGGTAAACCGTTAGTGTTTGACTATCAAGGCAGTATGACAGCCGAAATGATCGACCATCGCTTTCTTGCTAGCCGCGAATCAGCCCTCTACCGCACCCTCTATACCCTCGAAACGTGGATTAATCGCCAAGCCGATATGGTGCTGACGTCGAGCGAAAACGCCCGCCAGATGCTCATCAACGATTTTGCCCAGCCACCAACCCACGTCACCACTATTGCTGACGGTATCGATACCGATTATTTTGCGCCACAACTAGCCAATCTCGAATTACGCACCAGCCTCGGCATCCCCGCCGATCGCAAAATCGTCGTCTACCTCGGCTTACTAGCGCCCTATCAAGGCACCAATCTATTGATTGAATCGATTCCGGCGGTGCTCCAAGCGGTCCCCGATGCCCATTTTTTGATTATGGGCTACCCCGACCCTGCCAGCTACCTGGCCTATGCCACCAGCCTAGGCGTCGCAGACCATGTCACCCTACCAGGGCGGATTCGCTACCGCGATTCACAGCACTACCTCGGGTTGGGGCAGGTAGCCGTCGCTCCCAAAATGAGCCTAAGCGAAGGCAGCGGCAAAATCCCGCAATACATGGCGCTGGGATTACCCGTCATCACGTTTGATGTCGCGGTGAGTCGCCAATACCTCGCTGACAACGGCATCTATGCCCGCTACGGCGATGGTGCCGACCTCGCCGCCAAAATCATCCACACCCTGCAACAACCAACCTGGGCTGCGAGCCTCGGGCAAGCCAATCGCCAAATGGCCATCGCCCACCATAGCATCACGCATATCGCCCCCCAACTCGAAGCCGTCTATCATAGATTGTGGTAAACCGACGCATCGATAATTCACGCTATAATACCGGAGTAATTTTATTATCTTACGGAGGTTTCTCATGACCACACTGCACGACGAATTAGCCTGGCGGGCGCAGATAGATGCCGCCATGCGTGCCGACGATGGCTGGTTGACCTTGGCCGGCTTGTTTTGGTTGAATCCAGGGGTCAATACCTTTGGCGCCGGTGAAGACCAAGACATCGTCTTCCCTGCCAATTCATGCCCCGCCCACTTAGGTGTGTTCATCCGTGACGAAAACGACAACGTCAGCATCGAACTTACGAATGGCGAATCTGTCACCATCAACGGCAACACCAGCTCCAGCAGTAGTACCTTGCAAGGTGATGGCGACGGCAAGCACAAGCCGGACCTGATTGGCTATCGCGACCTCAGCTTCTTTGTAATCCCACGTGGTCACCGTGTCGGGATTCGCTTGCGCGACCACAACAGCGCAGTACGGGCGGCCTTCACCGGGCGGATCTGGTTCGACTACGACCCAGCCTACCGCGTCGAAGCCGACTTTGTGGCGTATGAGCCCGGCAAAACCATCCCCATCCTGACCGTGCTCGGCGATGTCGATGACACCCCCAGCCCCGGCTATGTGCGCTTCGATATCGCTGGCCAAAGCTATGCCCTCGACGCCGTCGCAGCGGGCAAAGGACTCTTTTTCAACTTCCGAGATACCACCTGTGGCAAAGAAACCTACGGTGCTGGGCGGTTTTTGATGGCTGGTGAACCCCAAAACGGCAAAGTGATTGTCGACTTCAATCGCGCCGTCAGCCCCCCCTGTGCCTTCACCATCTATGCCACCTGTCCCATCGCCCCATCCCAGAATCACCTGCCGATTGCCATCAACGCCGGCGAAAAATACCACGGCGATCACTAATAGGGGCGTCATTGCATGGCGCCCCCATGGCGCCCCCATGGCGCCCCCATGGCGCATCCATGGCACATCCATGGCGCATCCATGGCGCCACCGCACGTATCAGCGCCCGTGGTTCGATTGTCGTATCGATAGCTGCGTCACGGCGACTGGTAATCGCCCAATGAAGTAGGAAGTGACATAGGAAGTCAATACATGAGCCTTGACCTTTATCAACATCTCTACCAACCGGCCACCGCGCCCGATTTGCCCACCATCCTTGCATTGCACGGTACCGGTGGCAACGAACAGGACTTGCTCGGATTAGTCCACGCCATTGCCCCCGGCTGTGGTGTGCTCAGCCTACGTGGCAATGTCAGCGAACGGGGTATGCCGCGCTTTTTTCGGCGCTTCGCTGAAGGGGTGTTTGACCTCGAAGACGTGCAAGTGCGGGCTGGCCAAATCGCTACATTTGTGGAAACCGCCGCCAGCCACTATGGCTTTGCCGCCAACAACATCTACGCGCTGGGGTATTCCAATGGCGCCAATATCGCCATCGCCACCCTATTGCTCCACCCCCGCACCATGCGCGGCGGCATTTTGTTGCGGGCGATGGCGACCTACGTGCCACCCACGCTCCCCAACTTGGCAGGCAAGGGGCTCTTTTTGAGTAACGGTGAACACGACCCATTGATGACACCCGCGCAAAGCAAAGCGCTCTACAGCCTCTTACAAGATGCTGGCGCCTCGATTACCATGGCTTGGCAACCTGCCCAACATGGCTTGATTCAAAGCGATGTCGAAATGGCCGCCGGCTGGTTCAACGCCCTCATCGCCTAAAATTTCCATACGAAACACCCCACACGGTACGTAATCCGTGTGGGGTGTTTGTTATGCACCAACGCGTATTTATTCGTTGACCCACACCATGTCGGGTTGCAACCAGGCTGGGGCATAGCGCGCATTGGCCAACGACAACGGCAATACTTCTTCGGGCAACACAATCCCCAACGCCGTGCGCATATAATCACGGCGGGCATTGATAACCTGCCACAATTCTGGTGAATGGCTGGCAAGTTGCGCCCGCAAATTGGCGTCGGCGATGACTACCGTGTCTTCGCAGTTGAGCGCAGTGCCTACGGGAGTCGTATCAGGGATAATATCGCATTGCAACAACATCCCCGACCGAATCGGATCATCCGAATCTGGGCGAATGAGGGTATGACTCCACTCGTCGATGCTCCCCAAATGACCCGGGTTGAGTGACGGTTTAAACGGGGCATGCGCCAAACGTTGCATCACCCGCTTGTGGATTTCACCACCGCTGATGCCAATCCGCAATGATTCGTACCACAACACCTGGGTTTGCATGTAGGTGTCGACATAGTCGCTGAGATAGCTCGTCGCCACTTGACCAGCGAGCACACCCGCCCGACAACACAGACCACCACGAAAGCCTACCGCCGACGTCACGGCATCATTGGCCTGAAGCAACCGCGCACCGGGTGAACGGAGCCCCAGCACTTGGGTCTGGTCGCCCGACATCATCACGTGGCACGACAACGGGTCACCTTCGTACTGCATCAGCGCCGCCGCTTGGTATTCGCTCATACCCGCCCGCGTGCCACGCACCACACGGTCGACGGCCAAGGCCGCCCGTTGTGCGCCCCAGCTAAACAAGGCAATTTGGGGGGCGTCGTTTTGTGAGCGGAGTCCATGCACCGGATGGCTCATGCAATGCGTTACATCACGCAATGTACAATCACCCGCACAGGCTGCCTTGATGGCACTGAGCAACATGGCTGGTACGTAGGCCGGCTGATCATCGTCTTGTTCGTTGGGTTCGAGGTACTTCCAACCCACCACGCCGATTTTTTGACCAGCGGCCAACCCAATGGTGCGCAACACGGCACTTAGTCGCGGGAAGCGACTGCGGTCTTGGCCCATCAATCCCAGACTCTGACTCAAATGCACGTCGTAGCTGGTGCCCAGCATCGGCACATAGCCCAGCCCTTCATTGCCGACAATCACGGCGTTTTTGGGGCCGAGTACGAGGATGGCTTCTTCGAAGCGGGTATCGAAATTACTTAAAAAGGTGATGTCAGCGACATGCTCGCGGTCGCCATAAACGACGATCCAATCACAGCCTGCGGCTGCTTTGAGGGCGGTAATTCGGGCTTCATAGCTGGCAGCAACTAACGCGGGGGGTGGTTGTTGCAAAAGATAGGTAGGCATCGGGCGGTAATGTAACATCAATGTTCCTCAACGCTAAATGAATAGCTGTATTATAACCGTGAAATTCAATGCTGATACCCGCAACATATAAACAACTCCATTAGTGATTATATAAATAATCACTAATGGAGTTGGCAATGAGTAATCTATTTACCAAAAAACTAATTACCCGCTGGTGCTGCCATCATTGAACTCAAAACTGCCGTAATCGTTGGCCCTGCGAACAACAACGTGACAATGATTTTCCAAATTACCGCACGACTGCTCTTCCACATACCATAAATTCCAACAGGAAAGAACACAATCAACCATACACAAATCCATAACGTTTTTTCATACCAAGGTGTCACCATAGTCATCGTATGTTCTCCTCATAAAATTAATTTGAAAACTCATTGCAATACATTGTAATTGTAATAAAACAGATTTGTCAACTCGTTAATATTATTATGTATGGCCAATACCTACGCCAAAACACCTCACCCCTAGCGTCATTCCATGCCGGTTGCGATGGCAACCGTGGCGTGGAATCTCCCGAGGCTTGCCATAGGAAAGGCACACAACGGGGGATATTCTCGGTAGGAGATTTCACGATTGTGGTCATGGAATGACGGAGAAAGGGGGAGCGACTCCGCACCCGTTGCGGACCCTGTGCACTATATGCGCGCGGAAAATAACGACTGCGGTTGCGGTTGCACCAAAACACACGGGTGATTTAAAATTACTTCCGCCGAAACTGCACAACGAATTAAAATCGCAGATTGATCGCACAATTTTAGCACTTGGGCGTATCAATGCACCAACCCACAACCAACGAGCCGCCTAGATTGGCGTAGGTATTGTCAACTCGTTAATATTATTATGTATGGCTAAAGCTTTTATGTGAATCGACACAACGCATAATAATGACGCATGCTATCATACCTGCATGACCCACATCCCCCCGCTCATCATCGTCACCTGTCCCCCTAGTGCCGGCAAAAGCACCCTCGCACGACAACTCAGTGCCGCACTCCCCTGCCCACTTATCAGCCGTGATGCCATCCGGGCCGGGATTGTATTGGGAAATACGCAGGCATCAGATCATACCAAGGTCAATCAATTGTTTCAGACCAGCGTGACTCATTTATTGCATTAAGGGAGCGCGGTGATTTGCGAAGCCGCCTTCCAACACACGGTGTGGCAAACATTGCTTCATGATTGGCACGCCTGTGCCCGTATCGTCGTAATCTGTTGTCATATCGATGCCAGCACCGCACTCCAACGCATCAGCACCCGCCTGCAACAGCAACCGTGGCGAGCCCACATCCACCACGACCAGACCTATATTGATCAGCTCAGCCAAAACCCCAGACGCAGCGACGATTTTCACTACCTACACATGCCAACACCAACCTATCATGTCGATACCACGCAGCCGGTCGAATTGACGACGCTGACGCAGTGGATTCATACCCTTACCGAATCACCCACTCGGTGATTATTACGAAATCACAACGGATTACGATATCGCAACCACCTCCATACCCAAAAAGATAATGGTATAGTGCTAGCAATCGGATTACACGAGGAGTATGTTCATGCCACAATTCCGCTGGAACACCACTGACGTCACCAATCTCCCAGCCCTTGACGGACTGGTATATCGGAGCCGCCTGCTCGGGAGTGACCGCACCGTCGTCAACATTTATGGGGGCAACACCAGCGCCAAAACGATGGAAGTCGATCATGCCGGACGCCCCGTCCAAGTGCTGTGGGTCAAAGGCTCCGGCAGTGACGTCGCCAGCATCGGCGAATCCGGCTTTGCCGCCTTGTGCATGCCCGATATCGCCCCATTGATGGCGCGTGACGAAATGAACGACGAAGCGATGGTGGCCTACCTCAACCGCAGTGTGTTTTTGCCAGACCGCCCCCGTCAATCCATCGAAACGTTGCTGCACGCCTTTATCCCAGCCGCCCACGTCGACCACACCCACCCTGACGCCGTCATCAGCCTGGCCTGTGCTGCCGATGGCCGCGCCCTGTGTGAACGGTTGTGGGGCAAACGCATGGTGTGGGTCGACTATATTCGGCCAGGCTTTACCCTGAGCAAACAAATCGGCGAAGGGGTGCGTGACAACCCAGCTGCCGACCTGGTGGTAATGGGCAAACATGGCGTCACCGTGTGGGCCGATAGTAGCGTCGATTGTTATGCCCAAAGTATCAAAGTCATCGGCGAAGCCGAAGAGTTCATTGCCCAGACCCGCAACGGTCGGCGTATTTTTGCCGGTGCTGCCGTCCCAGCCCTCGATGACGCCAGCCAAACTGCCACGTGGAATGCCATCCTGCCGACATTGCGCGGTGCCTTGAGCAAACAAGGCAGTCAGATTTTGCAGATCGACAGTGATCCCACGGCCCTCGCATTCATCGGCAGCACAGGCGCCGCCCAATTCACCCAGATTGGCGCCGCCTGCCCCGATCATTTGGTGCACACCAAACGCCTGCCGTTGTTTGTCGACTGGCAACCGAGCCAAGGCCTCGACGCCCTCAGCCACGCCGTCACTACAGGCGTGGCACAATACGCCAACGACTACCGCGCCTACTTCGAGGCCCACAAAGTGGCCGACGACGTGATAATGAACCCCTTCCCCCGTATCATCCTTATCCCCGGGTTGGGAGTGGTAACGGCAGGTGCCGACGCCCAAGCCGCCGATGTCAGCAATCAGCTCTACCACCGCGCCATCGCCGTGATTGGCGGGAGCATGGCGGTGGGTGAATATACCAGCCTCAGTGCTGCCGAAGCCTTTGCCATCGAGTATTGGCCGCTCGAGCAATACAAATTAAAACTCAAACCGGCTCCCCGTGAATTGGCAGGCAAAGTAGCAATTGTCACCGGGGCCGCTAGTGGCATCGGCCGGGCCACTGCCCGCCGCTTAGCCGCAGATGGCGCCCATATTGCGATTTTTGATATCAATCTGACCGGTGCCGAAGCGGTCGCCAAAGAACTCAACGACAGCTACAAAATGCGCCGCGCCATCGCCGTCCACTGCGATGTCACCAGCGAAGAAGCCGTCATCGCCGCCATGCACCAAGTGGTACGCGCATTTGGCGGCGTCGACATCGTTGTCAACAACGCCGGCTTTGCCATCGCCAAACCCGTCACCGAGACCACCATGGCCGATTGGGACAAAATGCTCAATGTACTAGGCAAAGGCTACTTCCTGATCTCACGCGAGGCCTTCAAGATCTGGCAACAACAAAAAATCGGCGGCTCGCTCATCGTCATCGCCAGCAAAAACAGCGTCATGGCCAGCAAGGGCAACGTGGCCTATAGTGCCGCCAAAGCCGCCGAGCTCCACATGGCCCGCTGTCTCGCCGAAGAAGGTGGTGCGCTGGGCATCCGCGTCAACACCGTGCTTCCCGATGCCGTACTCGAAGGCAGCGGCATCTGGGATGCCGGCTGGAGGGCAGCCCGGGCTGCGGGCTACGGCATCAAACCCGAAGAGCTCGAAGATTTCTACAAAGCCCGTACCGTGCTCAAAATCAACGTGCGCCCCGAAGATATCGCCGAAGCCGTCAGCTTTTTTGCGGGACCACGCGCCAGTCGCACTACCGGCGGTATGCTGACTGTTGATGGTGGCGTAGCCGCCGCCTACGCCCGCTAAACACCGACCAATCAAGTAGCACAATCGCACCACTCCCCTAACCATTTTCGTGCCTACATGAATGGTTAGGGAAGATCGATACCTGCGCCAATTGAAAATGATACAAAAATAGCTTTTCATTATAGTTTTGGCATCTCAATCCCAAAAACCAAGCAAAAATCATCGATATATTCGCACTCTTTCACTCATTTTGTCAAGTCCATTCGACCACCATGCTCCGTCAGCTAAGTACGATGATTGCCGGAGCGCTTTGTGTACCCACACCATCACCATGCGCAATAGTGCGCGCTGGAGCAGGTGTAGCTGCTGCGCCGTGCAACGGTTTTCGGCCACCGACATCCATTGGTCGTCGGTGCACAGCGCTTTTTTTATTACGATTTATACAAAAATAATATACATGTATGCTCGCATATGATAAGACTACCATCACTAAATCAGGCAAAAAAACATATGGGATTGATTAGTATTATTCTGGCGTGCATGGGCATACCGTCAAAAGATTGCGTTTGCGGTGCTGGCACTGGTCGCTGGCGATGATCGCAAAAGCCATCCCGTGCGTTTGACGCATATTGTGTGTTTGCATACGCTAGAACCCGTTTTCACTGCACCCAAACGCCCCCACGGACGTCCGCTCGGTAGCCGTAACAAACCATACCAAGACCAGCCACTCTCACCAGAGTTGGCACGGATTGACGCCCAAACTATGTAATTTCTCTACGAAAGTAATGGGCCCCCTTGTGTTACAGCGCATTTGACGGGTATTTTGGCAATATTCCTACTCTCGAAATGGGACAACGTCACGAGCTACATATCATCACCAAATCACGTGCCGATAGTGTGTTGTACTTGTAAATATTATAGTCAGACGGATTACGCAGCGCAAGAAAAAAACGATGACGCACACTATTTTTATGAGTAGTGATTGGGGGTTGGCGGCGGCGCAATTGGAGGATTATTACCGGTTACACTGCTTGTTAGATTGGCACAAGTATTGAGATAGTTGAAAATCAGTGCATTTTGCCATGGGTTAACCCAAAAATCAGTACATTTTGTCATGGGTCAAAACGTTGGACGTGTGATATGGTTCGAGTCGGTAATAATAGTTAGCACAATATGCGAGTACCCTGACATTTGTTGACATTGGTTTGATATTCGGTTTTAGTAATTTTTTGTTTTACAACAAAAGGTCTTTTATATGCGTAGATTTCTCGCATTGTTTGTTTGTTTTGAGCATTGTGTATAGTATCGTCAGCGCGTTCCCGGCAGGCATCACGAGTGTGGTTGGTGCCAATAGCACTAATCGGGGCGCAAAAATAATTGCCCAGCCCAAAAGTGATGTCCCGGCAGGTATCACGAGTGTGGTTGGTGCTAATAGCACTAATCGGGGCGCAAAAGTAATTGCCCAGCCCAAAACTGGGTATCCAGTGGGGAGTTTCAAGCAAATTTCTGTTGGTGGTGGGATCTGTGCGCTCACCACGACTGGTGCAGCTTACTGTTGGGGAAACAACGACTGGGGCCAACAGGGCAACGGCACAAAGTACAATAACAGCAATACTCCTGTGGCCGTCACCATGCCTTCTGGTGTCTCTTTTTCGGCGATTAGCACTGCTACAACTAGTACCTGCGCGCTCACCACGATAGGCACTGCGTATTGCTGGGGGTCGAACTACAACGCGAATTTCGGCAATGGCAATTATATAGCTAGTAATTTCCCTGTGGCCGTCACCATGCCCGCCGGAGTCTCATTTGCGACAATTGCCACCGGTAATGGTGTCAGCTGTGCCCTAACTGGGGCGGGTGCGGGTACTGGCTATTGTTGGGGTGAT
>JBBAWW010000002.1:23399-42791 GCA_040397035.1 Roseiflexaceae bacterium
GAATACGCCTACCACGACGAATACGCCTACCACGACCAAAACCGCGACCACGACCCAGACGCCGACCAAGACGAGTACGAGCACCAAGACGAGTACGAGCACCAAGACAAGTACGAGCACCAAGACGAGTACGCCTACCAAGACGAGTACGGCATCTGCGACACCACCGCCCAATCCATGGGGGAGTTTCACGCAAATCACTACTGGCAACGACCACACCTGTGCGCTAACGAGTGGAGGTATAGCTTATTGTTGGGGGGGGGAATTCGCAGGGCCAACTAGGGAACGGTACGACAACGACTAGCAACGCACCTGTGGCGGTCGCCATGCCGGCCAATGTATCATTTAAAGCAATCAACACCGGTAATGATGTCAGCTGTGCCCTAACTGGGGCGGGTGCGGGTACTGGCTATTGTTGGGGTGATAATTCCGTAGGTCAGATCGGTAACGGTATTATCGATTATACCAACCATACCACACCTGTGGCGATCTCGATGCCCAGCGGTGTCTCGTTTTCTGCGATCACCATTGGCGTTCATCATTCCTGTGCGCTAACAATGACGGGCGCTGACTACTGCTGGAAAAAAACACCGACGGGAGACTTGGGACATGTAACCTTGTGAGTTATACCGTACCCACGCAGATTTGCTTCGTATATAGTTCTGTGAATACGCCTACCACGACGAATACGCCTACCACGACCAAAACCGCGACCACGACCAAAACCGCGACCACGACCCAGACGCCGACCAAGACGAATACGCCTACCAAGACGAGTACCGCATCCAAGACGAGTACCGCATCCAAGACACCACCGCCCAATCCATGGGGGAGTTTCACGCAAATCACTACTGGCAACGACCACACCTGTGCGCTAACGAGTGGAGGTATAGCTTATTGTTGGGGGGGGGGAATTCGCAGGGCCAACTAAGGAACGGTACGACAACGACTAGCAACGCACCTGTGGCGGTCACCATGCCGGCCAATGTCTCATTTATTGCAATCAACACCGGGTATCTGTACACCTGCGCTGTAACCATGACAGACACTGCGTACTGCTGGGGGTACAACTACTTTGGCCAACTCGGTAACGGCACGACAACCAACAGCAACATACCGGTGGCGGTCCCCATGCCTACTAATGTCTTGTTTGCCGCAATTGACGCTGGGACTAATCACACCTGCGCCCTCACCACGACAGGCACTGCGTACTGTTGGGGGTACAACTATTATGGCGTTATCGGCGATGGTACTACAACCAATCGCACTACACCTGTCGCCGTCACCATGCCGAACGGTGTCTCGTTTACTGCAGTCGTCACCAATATTGGATTCAGCAATTGGGAGTACACGTGCGCCTTAACTGCGACGCAAACTGCGTACTGCTGGGGAAATAATGGTAAGGGCCAGCTCGGCAACGGCACAAACACCACTCGCAACGTTACCGGTAGCGGTCAGCATTCCCAGCGGTGTATTATTTAGTGCAATCGACGCTAGTGGCTCATCCACTTGTGCCTTAACGACGATAGGGACTGCGTACTGCTGGGGGTGGGGGTTCATTGGCCAGCTCGGCAACGGCACGACAACTAGTAGCAACGTACCAGTGGCGGTCACCATGCCGGCCAATGTCTCATTTATTGCAATTGCCAGCGGCACTTATTACGCCTGTGCCGTAACAGCGACACGTACAGTTTATTGCTGGGGTAACAACGAAAATGGTGAGTTCGGCAACGGCACGATAACTGGTAGCCTCGTACCGGTGGCGGTCAGCATGCCCAGCGGAGTTTCGTTTGCGGCAATTGCCCCTGGTGCAGGTCACACCTGCGCCCTCACTATGACGGGTACTATTTACTGTTGGGGGAGCAACGGATCTGGTGCACTTGGGACATGTGACCTGATAAAACGTACCGTGCCCACGTTGATCGGTGTATGTGCGCCGGCTACCAATACGCCTACCAAGACAAATACGGGCACCAAGACAAATACGGGCACCAAGACAAATACGGGCACCAAGACAAATACGGGCACCAAGACAAATACGAGGACCAAGACAAATACGGGGACCAAGACAAATACGGGCACCAAGACCAATACGCGCACTGCGACCAATACGCGCACTGCGACCAATACGCGCACTGCGACCAATACGCACACTGCGACCAATACGCGCACTGCGACCAAAACCGCGACATTGACCCTACGCGCACTGTGACGCGGACTCTGACCCCGACGCGGACGCGAACCCCGACGCGGACGCGAACCCCGACGCGCAGCCAAACACCCACTCCTACTCCTACGTAGTTTTGTTTTTGTCAATAAAAAATGGGGTGGTTTCGTTGTTTTCTGGAGGCAATGAAAAATATTTTGTACCGTGGTGAATCTGCGCAGGTGAACGGGAGGGGTGGTGAACGCATTCACCACCCCTCCTTATATAGTCAAGACCTTAACTAGCGATGATAGCTCCGTTTGTTTGCGCCAAAGCCGGCAACGGCACCACAACCAATAGCACCACACCGGTTGCGGTGACCATGCCGTCCAGCGTCACATTTACGTCTATTGCGACGAGTGGGTACAGTACCTGTGGGCTTAGTCCAGTGGCACTGTCTATTGTTGGGGATACAACGCCTTTGGGCAACTGGGCAACGGCACCACCACCAATAGCGCCATTCCGGTAGTCGCGACGCTGCCTACTGGGGTAACCTTTACATCAGTAAGTGTGGGTCGCTACGATGTCTGTGCACTTACTGCTGGCGGGATTTCCTACTGTTGGGGGTTGAATTCCACAGAACAACTCGGCAATGGTACGACCACCAACGCCACAACGCCTACCTTGCTGACAATGCCCACGGGGATCACGTTTAGCACCATTAGCACAGGCTGGAGTCATACCTGTGCATTGACAAGTAGTGGTATTGCCTACTGTTGGGGGCAGAATGCTGGGCAAATTGGTGACGGTACCATCATTAGGCGCCTCACCCCAGTGCTGGCTATGACGCCCGTAGGAACCATGCTTGTCGACATCGGTGCTGGTGCAAGTCACACCTGTGCCCTTGCGTCCAATGGAATTATGTAATGCTGGGGTAACAATACCAACGGGGAACTTGGGTTGTGTAATTGTGTGACCCATATTATTCCAACGATGTTCGGCATGGCATGTACCCCAACCACCACCAATACGCGCACTGCGACCAATACGCGCACTGCGACCAATACGCGCACTGCGACCAATACGCGACAGTGACCCGTACGCGCACTGTGACGCGGACTCCGAGACAGTAATGAGCGTGAAGGGCTAGTTACGGGCATCCGCATTATTGCAGTAGGCAACGGACGACTGCGATTGCAAATGCCAAAATGCGGTATCGGGGGGATAACTGGTTTGGTGTGCTTGGTGATAGCACCTTGATTGATAAACTCAGCGTCTTTATTCGTGGATTGTAAGAGATCAACAACACCATCCCCCAATGTCGTTGGGGGATGGTGTTTTCTGTAATCATGACCATAATCGTTCCGAAGTCGGAAGCGTGAAGAAGGAGTATGAAGTGACGCCAATCGCCCATCCCACCAATCGTCGCGGCTTAACAGCTTACATTGGCGTAGGTATTGGCAGAATTGAAAATTGAAAATTGAAAACACCGCACAACTCCGCGTCTCCGTGCCTCCGCGTGAGACACCGTGCATCTCACTATGGATAGGCGTCAATCGAAGTCGGAAGCGTGAAGTCGCAGTATGAAGTGGTTACATTCGCTCTGCGCCCTCTGCGTGCCCTGTGCGAGATAAATTCAAAATGCAGAATTGAAAATTGAAAACACCGCACAACTCCGCGGCTCCGTGCCTCCGCGTGAGACACCGTGCATCTCACTATGGATAGGCAGGTGCCGTAGGTCATATGCGTGATGATATTACTATTGGTCGGGTGCACTTCATCGACATGAGCACGTCACACGACTGTACCGCCATCAAAGGCAGTAGCCACGGTCCTCAACATCCGCATCTCGGGTAATTGGCTGGGGGCAATCGATTTGGCCAAATCAAAATCCCCTCCACCGTCAATGACATCGTCAAAATCGCCGCCGGCCGCGAATGCGCGCGCGCCGTCGCTGTATTCACCAAATATTGACATATTTTGATCAAAAATCAATTACCTGCACCCCATACCACACCAACAAATCAGGCTATAATAGAAAATAATCAATCCAGAGAGTGAGTAATTATGTCATTACGGATTGGAATCGTTGGTTGTGGTGGCATCGGGCGCACCCACATGCAGGCGTGGCTTGCCGCTGGCTATCGGCCGGTTGCGGTATGTGATGCCATCCCCGCAGTAGCGCACACGCTCGCCACATTAAGCAATGCCACCGTATATAGCGATGCAACGACATTATTTGCCAATGCCCAACTCGACGTCGTCAGCATCTGTACCCCACCCGCACTCCATGCCGAGCTTGCCATTGCCGCCCTCGATCATCGGATTGCTGTATTATGTGAAAAACCAATGGCACCTACCCTTGCCGAATGCGATGCCATGATTGCCGCGGCCACGCGCAATCACACGCTGCTCAGCGTGGGATTTTGTCATCGCTACCAACCCCATATCGAAGTAATAAAGTCACAGATTGCGTCTGGTGCAATTGGTGACATCATCATGTTTCGCAATCGCTTTGCCGGGCACATGCCCAACGTCGAACAACGTTGGTTTAGTGACCCCGCGCTTGCCGGTGGCGGGGTGATGGTAGACACATGCGTCCATTCTGTCGATATGTTCCGTCATTTAATCGGCGATGTCGCCCGAGTCCAGGCCAGCGCCGTAACCCGCACCACTACACTCGGTCCCGCGCTCCAAGTCGAGGATACGGCGATCATCACCCTTACCAGCACTGATGGCGTGCTCGGTGTGATCGAAGCGAGCTGGCGCACCCCACCCGGGGAATGGGTGGTGAGTGTGTATGGTACTGCTGGCAGTCTCACTCTCGATTACGATACAATGCAACTCTGGCACTGTGATGCTCACGGCACAAAAAAACAACTTGATGTGCCGGACGGCGACCGTTTCGTCAATGAAGTGGCGCATATCGCCGCCTGTGTCCGTGACAATACGCCCCCACGAGTAAGCATGGCCGATGGCCGGGCTGCTTGTGATATTTTGGTGCGGGCCATGCGCAGTGCCCAACGAGAGGAATAAATGCAATTACCACGAATACTCATCGTAGGCGCCCTTGCGCTGACGTTAGGTGCATGTCAAGCATCATTGCCAAATGCACTGTTCCCCGATGATGCCACCAATCCCGACTACCCCAATCCTGGCACGCCAATCACGCTTGCCAATAACCCAGCCTACCCAGATCCAAACGCCACGCCCAGCAGTGATCCCGCTTATCCGACCCCCGCAGAATTACCTACCGCAGTCGCTGAACAACCGGTTGCGCCACCAGCAAACCCGATGCCCGCAAATAACGACATGCCACCATTAAGTCAAGGGGCAAATTTGCAACAACCAGGTACTTATACCGTCAAAATCATTTCGGTGAATGCAGGAACGCAAGTGTTGGTCAACAATGAAACCAGTGAACAACTAGTTACCTTGGTTGGTATTTTTACAGTTGATCCAGCTCAACCTGCCTGCAAAAACCAATCCAATGATCGTTTGGTGCTATTGACCGCTAATCCGGCAGCACGGTATACGTTGACGGTCATCAAACCTGATCCTAATGACCCAGCCATGGTAATCGGCAAAATCGTTCGCCACGATACCATTGATTTGGGGTTAGATCTGATAGCGTCTGGACTTGCACTGCGCAATACTGACACGTTTGATGGCAGTGACAACTACGGCATCCTCGAAGCAGCGGCCAAAGCCGAACTACTCGGGCGTTGGAATGAACCTTGTAAATTCAGTGATACACTTATCGGCACTCAACAAGCGTAGCACGCAGGTGCGCACTACAACCACACAAATCCCCTGTACTGTTCGTACAGGGGATTAACAATAGTCACCACGGGCTGGTTATTTTTGACGCAAAACTATCAACTTCCACCACAGTTGGACGAGTTGTACCAAAGTACGCCAAATCCGTGGGAAGTTGAAAAACTGGCTTTGGCCATAGGTGCGATGGAAATGATGCACTGGCACTTCGGCAAACTGCTTGCCCGCATCTTGGAGTTTTTTAACTAACTCCAAACAAATCGTCCCACTGTCTGATTCAAGTACCACATCACGCATCGCACTACGGCGAATCAACCGGAAGTCACAGTCAACATCACGCAATTTAAAGCCAAACAAAAATTTCACGGTGTGATGATAGATACGACCGATAATTTTGCGGTGAAACGGGTCGCTCCGGTCGATTTTGTAGCCATTCACCACATCAATATCGTCACGCAACGCTCCCAACAACAAACGAATCTCGCGTGGGTCGTATTGGGCATCCCCATCCGTATAAAAAATGAAGTCTTTCTCACAGGCAGCAAACCCAGCCCGCAAGGCGCCACCATATCCCAACGGTTCGGCGTGCGCTTGATAGCGAAAGTGCGTATATTGCTCAGCGAGTTCTTTCAAAACCTGCACGGTATAATCCGTACTGCCATTTTCGATGACAATCACTTCATAATCATCGCTGACTTCGGCTAGTGTCTGCAACGTGGTAACGACCAAGCTACCTATTGTGCCCCCATCGTTGTAGGCAGGAAAGAACGCCGAAATACTAGGACGATTACTAGTCATGACAATGCCACTCCGTCAAAGAGCCACGTTACCACGTAGCCGGTATTTTACTCTCAATAGTATACACGTAAATATCTGTACCCGGCGTTGCGAATTTCGGCACAAACGTAGAGACGAAGTCCCTGTGGTATGATAACCACAGATATTACCGCAACGAGAAAACCACAATGACACTGGATATTTTGCACTTGCTCCGGCGTGACATCGCCACATTTGCGCCGTATAGCCCCATCATGCCCCTCGATATCCTCGCCAATCAACTCGGGCTAACCCGCGATCAACTGATTAAACTCGATGCCAACGAAAACCCCTACGGTCCCACTGCTGCCACCCGTGCCGCCCTCGCCACCCTTACCACGCCAGCAGGTGCCCGTGACCTAGTGGCACTCTACCCAGATCCCGACAACACTGCCTTGCGTACTGCCATCGCCCAGCACATCGGACAATCAATCGAGCGCATTATCTGTGGCAATGGTTCAGATGAGCTCATCGACCTATTGTTGCGGGCCACGATTAGTCCGGGTGATGCCGTGATTGATGTGACTCCTTCGTTTGGAATGTATGCTTACGGCACACAATTATGTCAAGGGAATATCATTGACGTCCCCCGTGACGTCAATTTTGCGGTAGACGTCGATGCGATTCGTGCCGCCATTACGACGAACCACGCCAAAATCATCTTTTTGGCGGCCCCCAATAACCCCACCGGCAATCCATTACGCCGCGATGAATTAGTCGCGTTGCTCGATTTGCCTTTGATTGTCGTAGCTGACGAAGCCTATGCCGAATTTAGCGGGGTTACCTACCTCGATTTAATCGATCAGCATCCCAATCTCGTCGTGCTCCGCACCTTTAGTAAATGGGCCGGGCTGGCCGGGTTGCGGGTGGGCTATGGCGTCATGCACGAGTCATTGGCCACGCAAATGCGCAAAATCAAACAACCTTATACGGTCAATGTGGCCGCCGAGGTGGCAGCCACCGCCGCCGTCCTTGATTTTGCGACTATGGCACCTGTCTTGACCAAAATCACCCAAGACCGTGATGCGCTGGCCCACGCACTCATCGCACTCGGGTGTGATGTTTATCCGAGTGTGGCCAACTTCTTGTTGGTCAAAACACCTGTGGCCGCCAGTCAGGTACGTGATGTCTTGCGCAAAAACGGTATCCTCATCCGTTATTTCGCCAAACCACGCCTCAACGACGCCATCCGAATTAGTATCGGTACCCCCAGTCAACACGAGCGCCTGCTCGACGTATTACAACAAACATTTTCTGCATAAACACAAGGAACACACTCATGTCCAACGAAGACTTACGTAGCCTACGCGAATTTGCCACCGAGTTAGCTTGGAATGCCGGCCGAGTCACCTTGCGTCACTTCCAAACCAATTTTGTGGCCGAAATCAAATCAGACAATTCCCCGGTCACCATTGCCGACCGCGAATCGGAGCGCTTGATGCGCCAAATGATTGAAGCGCGCTACCCACACCATAGTATCCTCGGCGAAGAAGAAGGCGAAACCCGCCCCGGTGCCAGCTTCCGCTGGATCCTCGACCCCATCGACGGCACCAAAACCTTTGTGGCCGGCGTGCCCATGTATACCGTGCTGGTAGGACTCGAGCGTGACGGCGTACCCGTGGTGGGTGCGGTGGCAGCTCCGCCCACTGGCGAAATGGTAACGGCAGCCCTTGGCGAAGGGTGTCTGTGGAATGGGCGCGTCGCCCGGGTCAGCCAAACTGCCACCCTCAAAGATGCTGTGTTGTCTTGTACCGATGTCATCCACATGGATGAATACGGTCGTGGCTCTGCCTTCAAAAGCCTGAGCCACAGCGTGCGCATGCTACGGGGCTGGGGCGATGCCTATGGTCATATGTTGGTGGCCACTGGCCGGGTTGATGTGATGCTCGACGCCGTGATGAGTCCGTGGGATTGTGCCGCATTGGTGCCCGTGCTCCAAGAAGCAGGTGGTACCTTTACCGATTGGCAAGGGGTTAGCACGATTTATGGTGGTGGTGCGATTTCGACCAACGGACGACTTTTTGATGAAGTAATGTCCCACGTACGGGGCGTATCATAAGTGAGAAAGGGACGGCTATGCGGGTTGTAGCACTGATTATGGCAGGCGGCGAAGGGGCTCGCCTCAGCGTATTATCGGAAAAACGCGCCAAACCATCCGTACCATTTGCGGGCAAATTCCGCATCATCGACTTCCCGCTCTCAAATTGTGTCAATTCGGGGATTTTCGATGTGGCGGTGCTCACGCAGTACCAACCCCACTCACTCAACGGCCATATCGGCAACGGCAAACCGTGGGACCTTGACCGCAGCAACGGGGGCGTACAACTGCTACAACCCTACCAAGGGCGCAACGAAGAAGGTTGGTACCAAGGGACCTCTGACGCCGTGTTGCAAAACATCAACTACATCCGCGAACGCCGCGCCGATTTGGTCGTCATTTTGTCGGGTGACCACATCTACAAAATGGACTACGCCCCGATGATTGAATTCCACCTGCAACAAAAAGCCGATTTGACCGTCGGGGTCATGCACGTACCCCTCGACGAAACCGACCGCTTTGGCATCATGACGGTCAATCAAGCCATGGAAGTAGTCGAATTTACCGAAAAACCGAAACAACGCGACAAAGGCACCTTGGCCAACATGGGCATCTATGTGTTCAACACTGAGGCCTTGATTCAGGCCCTCACCACCCAAGACAACGGCGTAGCCCGCACCGACTTCGGCAAACACGTCATCCCTTCAATGGTCGTAGCCGACCGTGTGGTAGCCTACCCATTCTCGGGCTATTGGGTCGATGTGGGTACGATTGATTCATATTGGCGCACCAGCATGGAACTCCTCGACCCCACCAACACCCTCAATCTGTATGATCCCGATTGGGTGTTGCATACCCGGAGCGAAGAGCGTCCACCTGCCAAAATCGGACCGGGCGCGATGGTGAATCAAAGCATGGTCTGTAACGGCTGTACGGTGCTGGGCACCGTCGAACGCTCAGTATTGTCGCCAGGGGTGTATGTGGCGCCTGGTGCCATTGTGCGTGACAGCGTGATTATGACGGATACCTGGATTGGACCGGGCAGCGTCATCGACAAAGTAATTATCGACAAACAAGTAATAATTGGCGCCAACGCCGTCGTCGGGTACGGCGATGATTTGCTCACTCCCAATGCCAAACAACCCGACAAAGTCAACACCGGCATCTCGGTAATCGGCAAAAACGCCCACATCCCCGCTGATTGTCGGATCGGCCGCAATGTGGTGGTCAATGCCGATTGTCGCGAAGCCGATTTCCCCACCCTCGATGTGCGGTCCGGGATGACGATCTAACCCCAAATCAGCGTAACAATTCACCAATACGGCGCCCCAATTGGCTAAACCAATTGTTGGTGCCGTATTGGTCTGTGAAGTGCTGCACCGCATGGTCAGGACCAGGGTCTTTGCCACCCGCAGATTCCAACATATACCAGCGATGTTCCATGATCCAACGATACAAATCGGCTTCGGTACGACTAGGGAAGCGACTCAATACTTCATGCGCACGGATTGCCTGAATGACCGGCATATATACGTCATCGTACCAACTCGCTACTGCTTCTTCACTGGTAATCGGACGATTGAGTTCTTTTCCCATAAAATAGCGATGCCCGTTGATATGGCGAATCAACTCGAGATAGCCCCCTTGCTCACTGAATTCAATCCGTTGTTGGGGGCGCAGCACATGCAACTGTGTCCAATCCAAAAAGTCAGCATATTCTTCTTTAATCGGCAATTCATCAAGCCGCAGTGAGGCATCGATGGGCACATCGATCAATAATTCGTCGACATTGGCATCGATATCGGCTTGGCCTTGGCGGCGTGCCACCGACACCCGGTGGTTGCCATCACGCACAAAGTAGACATCGCCGATTTTGTAGAGATCCACCGGCGGCAAGTCAATATACAGCTGATTGGCCATGTCGACATTCATCCAGCGGTCGCGTACATGATCACTGCGGGGCAAAAAGTGGCGATCAAAGTCACCATAGCGTCCTTCACTGCCAATGATATGGTCAAGTGGCACGGTACAAAGTCCGATGTGACGTTGACCACGGATTTGCAAGCGGTTACGCACTTCTTCGAGGGCCAGTAGTTCATGAGGGGCATGGCGCAGGGCATCACGCAATGCAGACAGCCACTCACGGCGCCGCGCATCTTCAAAGTGGGCCCGAGCCAAGCTATTAAGAAACGAATTCGGTTGATCTGCCATTGTAGTTTTCCATTAGTTTGTTAGTACAATACCTACGCCAATCTAGGCGGCTCATTGGTTGTGGGGCGGTGCATTGATACGCCCAAGTGCTAAAATTGTGCACTCAATCGGTGATTTTAATTCGTTGTGCAGTTTCGGCGGAAGTAATTTTAAATCACCCGTGTGTTTTGGTGCAACCGCAACCGCAGTCGTTATTTTCCGCGCGCATATAGTGCACAGGGTCCGCAACGGGTGCGGAGTCGCTCCCCCTTTCTCCGTCATTCCATGACCACAATCGTGAAATCTCCTACCGAGAATATCCCCCGTTGTGTGCCTTTCCTATGGCAAGCCTCGGGAGATTCCACGCCACGGTTGCCATCACAACCGGCATGGAATGACGCTAGGGATGAGGTGTTTTGGCGTAGGTATTGTTAGTATGTAGGATTAATCGTCATATCACGATACCCGGCAGTATTGAGAATGCACGTATGATTGAAGTACGTTTCTGTGGCAACACCATACGAATACGAGCGGTGCACATGGCCGTGAATCCAATAGCGGGGCCGAAACCAGCGTTGTAACGTCACAAACGCCTTAGAACCACGGTGGGGACGGTCAGCACCATCATGAATCCCCGCCAAAGGTGCATGGCTCAGCATCACATCGAGGCCGCGGCGCCGGTGTACGTTGTGCCACATGATGCGCGTAGCGAGGCGCAAACACCGCACCATCATTTGTGCTTCGCTGAATTGCGGGCCGGTATCTAAATTGTAGCGAAGTGAGCCACCGAGGCCCGCTACCAACAAACCGTTGACTCGCACCACTGCATCATCGACGGCAATACAGCCCCGTGGTCCTGTGAGCACTTCGCCAGATTCTAAGTGTTCGGGGTGGTCATGATTCCCCATCACGTACAGACAGGGGATGCTCAGCATGGTGGTGACGTATTCGAGGTAATAATACGGCAAATCACCACAACCAAATACCAACGCCACATCAGCAAATCGTTCTTTGATTTGCAGACTATACACCAGTGGCACTACCTCGTCGCTGAGTGTCAGTACCCGCATCGGTGCGCCCCTTCTAATCGTCGTCACCAAAGGCGACGTCATGCAAACTAGGAATTTCGATGGTAAATGTTGTCCCTACACCCAATGTAGATGCGACGGCCACTTTGCCGTTATGTGATTCCACGATATATTTGACAATTGCCAGCCCAAGTCCAGCACCGCTGCCCACATACGCACGTGTACGCGAACGATCAGCCCGAAAGAAACGATCAAACACATGCGGCAAATCTTCGCTACTAATACCCACACCCGTATCTTGGATGGTGACCATTGCCATACCGTCATGGCTGGTCAACCGACATATGACACTGCCATTATCAGCAGTATGTTGTAACGCATTAATACAAATATTGAGGATGGCCTGCTTGAGTCGGTCACGATCACCATTGACCATGACGACCTGTTGAACATCCAGTCGGAGCGTAATGTTGCCAGCAAGTGATTTCAAATCACGGATGGTTTCGAGCAATAATGTTGCCATATCGACTATTTCAAAGCGCATCCCAGCCGCTGCTTCATTGCGTGCCAACATCAATAAATCATTGACGAGACGAATCAGGCGTTCGGTTTCGCGTTGCATATCATCGAGCGATTCATTGAGCAGCTCAGGGTCACGCATCGCCCCACGATGTAGGATTTCGATATTGCCCTTCATGGCAGCGAGTGGAGTACGCAATTCATGTGATGCATCTGCCAGAAAGCGGCGTTGTGCTTCAAATAACAGCTCAATCCGCTCGAGCAAATCATTGACGGTAACGGTCAATAGTTGCAGTTCGTCTTGGACGGTAGGCACCGGCACCCGGCGACGCAAGTCAGCGGCACTGACGATACTTTGGGCCGTACGGGCAATCACGTCGATTGGACGAAATACCGCCCTCGTCAACCATGCGCCCCCTTGGGCTGCCACAATCATCACGGCGACACCACCAAACGCCAAGGCATACAAAAAAAAGCGCAGGGCGCGTTCGGTTTCGCCAATTGGACGGACGAGTTGGAGCACGCCACCAACCTGCACCGTTTGGGTTAGCACATTGACATAGGTCAATGGCACCACCAACACCCGCAAACGCGCCACTCCGATGTCCGCCGTAACCCGGAGCGGATTGCCTGCGGCTGCATAAAGTATGGTATCCGTATCGAGCGTCAGTCGGCGCGCCAAGCCTGGTTGACGGATCAAATTAAGCGAACGGGAACGAATCGTCCCATCTGGACTATAGACTATCGCCAATAGATTTGTAGTCGCAAAATTTTTAATCGCATCGGGTTCAACAATCGTATTGCCATCATCCATTATTTGGGGTTCGGTGCTTGATTTGGTAACACTTTCTTGGATAACTTGAGCACCCAAATCGAGTTCGTTATCGATGCTGGTAATCAGGGCCCGATTTACCACATAATACAACCCAAAATCAAGCACCGTCAGTGCTACCGCAAATAACCCCACATAAGCCAATGTTAAACGTAACCGTATTGACACGCGGGTATCTCCCACAGGTACATGGATTATTCGATGGGTACGACGTACCCCGCCGATACCCATCCTTCGTTGCCGTCACTATCACGCACATTCCGCCACACTACATCTTCGACTGTTTTGTTGGCACCTACAACTTGCAAGACGGCACCATCGGGCAATGTTTTGAGGACTTCAGCCGTACGACTTGGTGCTTGGCGCAAAAACAACCCCGCTGCACCCGTCCCATTGACCCGTACCTGCGCATTGGCGATGGACACAGTCATGGTGGGTAACATGGTTGCGTCGGGGAGCACCGTGGCGACGATTGAGCCGTCAGCAGCCGTCACGGGAGTGCCTACGGGAGTGCGACTCCCCAACAAGGCCCAATTCACCCCAATGAAAAAAATCAAAATAATCGCCAACGCCAAGCGCCAACCACCCATCAGAAATACCGCACTCCAACTACTGGTGCGGCTCAACGGCGAGCGTTGGGTCGTGCGCCGATGGTCATCGTTGAGCGTACGATAGACGCGGTCGGATTCGCCAAGATTATTATGCTGATCTTCGGGGACATAGTTTGTCATGACGCCCTCCACACACACAAAACAAAACAATTCATGTCAGTTATTACTACCATAGTAACACCAATTGCCGTTATTCGTCACGAATCCGTTGCCGCCAATAATCCAATGATTCGCTGACAATTTGCTCCATCGTAATTTGTGGTTGCCAACCAGTCACCGCCACCAAGCGACTATTGTCACCACGCAAAATCGGCTCGTCCACTGGTCGCAACCGACTCGGATCAACCTGAATAGTCACCGGCACACGACCGTGCGCCACCACCATATCCAAAATATCCCCAATCCGGACCGCCCGCCCTGAACACATGTTGTATACCGTCCCGCCAGGTGCACGTTGAATCAATGCCCACAAGGCCCGCGCCACGTCATCGACGTGGGTGTAATCCCGTTGCGGCTCAAGGTTTCCGACCTGAATCAACGCCTCTTGGCGACCAACCTCGATGAGGGCCATTTGTCGACAAAAGGTCTGTATCGCAGTCCGGTCACCTTGACGTGGCCCCACATGATTAAACGACCGCGTCACCACCGTATGCACACCATAACTATCAAAATACTGCAACCCTAACAACTCTTGGCCGACCTTGCTAATCCCGTACGGCGAGGCTGGACGCATGGGGTGGGATTCTTGGATGGGGATGGCAGCGGGGGATACCACGCCGTATTGCGCACTCGACCCCGCAATATGCACTCGTGCCGCCGGTACATGGCGCCGCACCGCTTCGAGCAGATTAATCGTCCCCTCCACGTTGGCGCGCATGGTTGCCACCGGCGCACCCCATGATGCTGACGGGTAGCTTTGGGCTGCCAGATGGAAAATATAGTCGGGACGGGCTTGGGCTACGCCATCACTGACCGCAAATGCGTCTTCGATATCACCCTCAAAAAAAGTAATCTGCGCTTGCACGCGCGCCAAGGCCCGCGGATCGCTCCGCCAGCGCCGAAACACCGCCAACTCCACATCGGGCTGGCGCAACAAATATTCTGCGAGGCTACTCCCCACCGGACCGGTTGCACCGGTAATCAAGACACGCGCCATCTACCCCTCCACCCTGCCATGTATTTTTTATTGCTACCACTATACAATACCTGTGCCAATCAGTGTACAGACGCAGCCTGTTGCGTCGCTACGGTTGCTATTGCAACCGGCATGGAATGACGAGGTGGGCTAGGGTTTTGGCGTAGGTATTGATTATGAATGACAAAAATGCGCCCTCAACAATCCATCCTCACAAGGAAGTTTTACGGGATACCGAAATATTCGGCAAACACTCAGCCAAAATATCACTAAATACCAGTCGCATATCTCCCTTGAATTCACGCTATAATAGAAACTTAGTATGGTTTGATTCGGTAGGAAGTATGCCCATGAAGTATATTGCTACGATTGGTCTCGAGGTCCACGCCCAGATTCGCACCACATCCAAGATGTTTTGCGGCTGTCGCACCGACGCCTCGCAGGTTGCCCCCAACACCAATGTCTGCCCTGTTTGTTTGGGGTTGCCTGGTGCCTTACCAGTGCCTAATCGCCGTGCCATCGAATTGGCGACGATGACGGGGGTGGCGTTGCATTCCACCATTACCCGTGATAGTACGATTAGTCGCAAAAACTACTTCTATCCCGACTTGCCGTCCTCGTACCAACGCAGTCAATACGAAGACCCGTTGTGTGTGGGTGGCTATGTCGAATTCCCTAGTGCGGGTGGCACACGGCGCATCGAGCTGACCCGCATCCACATCGAAGAAGACACGGGCAAACTCACACACATGCCCGATGGTAGCTCGCTGATTGATTACAATCGGGCTGGCGTACCATTGATGGAAATCGTGTCGGAGCCCGATATCGCCAGTGCCGAAGAAGCTCGGCTCTACTTCCAGACCCTGCACCAGCTCCTATTGTGGATTGGGGTCAACAGCGGTAATTTGGAAGAAGGCGCGTTGCGCTGCGATGCCAATGTGTCGGTACGCCCCGAAGGTCAAAAGGAATTCGGCACCAAGGTCGAGATCAAGAACGTCAACTCGTTCCGCAATGTCGAGCGAGCCATCAACTACGAAATCGAACGCCAAATAAGCGTGGTTACCAGTGGTGGCAAAATCATCCAATCGACCCGGGGCTGGAACGATGCCTTGGCCAAAACCATCGAGCAACGCACCAAAGAATTTGCCCACGACTATCGTTACTTCCCGGACCCGGACATCCCGCCCTTGCAGATGGAAGCCGAATACGTCACCCAGATTGCAGCGCGCTTGCCCGAATTACCAGCGGCGCGGCGGGAACGCTTTCGCACGCAATACGGCCTCAGTCTCAAAGACGCCGATTCCTTGACCATCACCCACGAAGTCGCAGACTTCTACGAGGCAACGGTCACCGCGACGGTGGCTACAGGTGGCAGTGCCCGTGACGCCGCCGTCTGGATTATCGGCGAATACTTCCGCTTGCTCAACGACAGCGGTGACGACATCACCCAGGCCGCCCAACGCATGACCCCACACCACATCGCCACCATCGTGGCGTTGGTGACCAAAGGCACCATCACGCGGGCCTCAGCCAAAGAAGTTTTTGAGGAATGCTACCAACAAGGCAGCGACCCCGAAAAAGTCGTCGCTAGCCGCGGTTTGGCGGTCATCGGCGATAGTGATGCACTGCTTACCATGGCACGAGCGGCGGTCATTGCCAATCCCAAAGCGGTCGCCGACTTCAAGAGTGGCAAAGATGCCGCCATCAAATTCCTTGTCGGTCAAATCATGAAGGCTTCACGTGGACAAGCCAGCCCCCAATCTGCTGAGGCAGCAGTGGTAGCGGCCTTGTCTGAAGTATAATGGCACCACGATCTGCTGATTGAATGACATGGTATGTGGCTAAATTACTTGATTCAGGCGCATTCCATGTGGTTTTTTGTGGTGAAAAAGTGCATTGGCTACCAATTTGTGCGGTTTGACACAAATAGCCCGAAGTGGTAGCATAATGCCCGTTAATCGGCATACACACTCGTACTGGCGAACTGAAAGTAAGCAGGTTATTTATGCCACCAATCACCGAACACATCATCTTGCGTGATAATGACGTAGCCAACATTGCAGATCTCGATGTCTACATCAAGCATGAAGGCTACGAGGCACTCCGCATTGCCGTCACAGAAAAGACCCCCGCCGACGTTATTAACGTTGTCAAAGAAGCTGGTTTGCGCGGCCGCGGTGGCGCAGGCTTCCCGACGGGTGTCAAGTGGGGCTTTTTGCCCAAGGATGTCTATCCCCGCTACTTGTGCTGTAATGCAGACGAAAGCGAACCCGGCACCTTCAATAATCACCAAATCATCGACCGCAATCCCCACCAACTCATCGAAGGGGTGGCGTTAGCGGCCTATGCCATTGAATGTCAGACCGCCTTCATCTATATCCGGGGCGAATTTGCCGCCGGAGCCCTGCGCCTCGAAAAGGCCATCGCCGATGCCACTGCCCGTGGCTTCCTCGGCAAAAACGCCTTTGGCACCGGTGTGAATATCAACATCGTCGTCAGTCGTGGTGCCGGTGCCTACATCTGTGGCGAAGAAACCGCCTTGATGGAATCACTCGAAGGCAAAATCGGCCAACCCCGCCTCAAGCCACCATTCCCGGCGATTGCCGGTTTGTATAGCAAACCAACCATCGTCAACAATGTCGAAACATTGGCCAATGTGCCCCGCATCGTCCTCAAGGGTGCCACATGGTACCGCAAAAACGGCACCGAAAAAAGCCCTGGTACCAAGGTCTTTTCGGTATCGGGACATGTACGCAAACCAGGCAACTACGAAGTCCAATTCGGCACCACCATGCGCGAACTCATCTATGACTACGCCGGTGGCATGCGCGAAGACCGCAAAGTCAAAATCATCGTCCCTGGTGGTGCGTCAGCAGCTTGGTTGACCGAAGCCAGCATCGATGTGGCGATGGACTATGAATCACTCGCTGCCGCCGGCACCATGCTCGGCTCGGGTGGCGTGATTATTTTGGACGAGACCGTGAGTGCGGTGGAATTGGCCTACAAAATGGATGAGTTCTTTAAGCATGAGTCGTGTGGCAAATGCACGCCATGTCGTGAAGGCACCCACTATTTGGTCAAAACCCTGCATCGCCTCAAGCATGGTGGTGCCCAAAAGAATGATATCGCCAAACTCCACGACATCTACAATCAGATGGCCGGCAACTGCTTCTGTTTGTTGGGCGAAAGTGCCGTGGTGCCTATCCGCACCGCCCTCAAGCTCTTCCCCCACGAATTCGAAGAAGCCCTCGCCAAATCATCTGCACGGCACGCCATTCCGCTGACCTTGGCGCACTAGTACTGAAAGTAAGCAGGTTATTTATGCCACCAATTACCGAACACGTCGTCATGCGTGATAATGACGTACCCAACATTGCGGACCTCGATGTCTACATCAAGCATGAAGGCTACGAGGCGCTCCGCATTGCCGTCACAGAAAAGACCCCCGCCGACGTTGTTAACGTTGTCAAAGAAGCTGGTTTGCGCGGTCGCGGTGGCGCAGGCTTCCCGACGGGCGTCAAGTGGGGCTTTTTGCCCAAGGATGTCTATCCCCGTTACTTGTGCTGTAATGCAGACGAGAGCGAACCAGGTACATTCAACAATCACCAAATCATCGACCGCAATCCCCACCAACTCATCGAAGGGGTGGCGTTAGCGGCCTATGCCATTGAATGTCAGACCGCCTTCATCTATATCCGGGGCGAATTCGCTGCCGGAGCACTGCGCCTCGAAAAGGCCATTGCCGATGCCACCGCCCGGGGCTTCCTCGGCAAAAACGCCTTTGGCACCAGTGCGAATATCAACATCGTCGTCAGTCGTGGTGCTGGCGCCTACATCTGTGGCGAAGAAACCGCCTTGATGGAATCACTTGAAGGCAAAATCGGCCAACCCCGCCTCAAGCCACCATTCCCAGCGATTGCCGGTTTGTACAGCAAACCGACCATCGTCAACAATGTCGAAACATTGGCCAACGTGCCCCGTATCGTCCTCAAGGGTGCGGCATGGTACCGCCAACACGGCACCGAAAAAAGCCCTGGCACCAAGGTCTTTTCGGTATCGGGACATGTACGCAAACCAGGCAACTACGAAGTGCAATTCGGTACCACCATGCGCGAACTCATCTATGACTACGCCGGTGGTATGCGCGAAGACCGCAAGGTCAAAATCATCGTCCCTGGTGGTGCGTCAGCAGCCTGGTTGACCGAAGCCAGCATCGATGTGGCCATGGACTACGAATCACTCGCCGCCGCCGGCACCATGCTCGGCTCGGGTGGCGTGATTATTTTGGACGAGACCGTGA
>JBBAWW010000002.1:42891-97893 GCA_040397035.1 Roseiflexaceae bacterium
GCCCTCGCCAAATCATCTGCACGGCACGCCATTCCGCTGACCTTGGCGCACTAGTGCTGGACCGTATCCAATCGGACAGCCGGGAGTAAGAGAACGATGCCAAACGTAAACGTAATAATTGATGGAAAGTCGGTTGCCGTCCCCCCCGGCACCAACATCGTCGATGCGGCTCGCCATGCTGATGTGGCGATCCCGGTCTTTTGTTATCACCCCAAAATGAAGCCGGTCGGCATGTGCCGGATGTGCTTGGTCGAAGTGTGGACACCCCGCATCGACCCCGCCACCCGCCAGGTCGTAATGGGACCCGATGGGTTGCCGCAAATGGCCTTGATGATGAACAAACTCCAAGCCGCCTGTGTGACTCCGGTCAGCGACGGCATGGTCATCAAAACCACCACCGAAAAAGTCAAGTTCGCCCAACGTGGCGTACTTGAATTTTTGTTGACCTCACACCCCCTCGACTGCCCTGTCTGTGACAAGGGTGGCGAATGCCCACTACAAAACTTGACCATGCAATGGGGCCCTGAAGTGTCACGCTTTGACTATGCCGACAAAGTCCACTTCGAAAAGCCAATCAAGCTCAGCGATGTCATCTACCTCGACCGCGAGCGCTGTATCCTCTGTTCGCGCTGTGTGCGCTTCCAAGACGATATCGCTGGCGACTCGGTGCTTGGCTTTGACAATCGTGGTCGCTCATGGGAAATTATCTCGAAGTCGGAACCGGGCTTCGATTCGAAGTTCTCGGGCAACACCACCGACATCTGCCCGGTGGGTGCCTTGACCAACGCCGACTTCCGCTTCCGCGCACGTGTGTGGGAAGTACGCAGCACGCCGAGCGTCTGTACGCATTGTTCGGTCGGTTGTAATTTGACCATTGATGCTCGTCAAAACAAATTGATGCGTATCATGCCCCGTGAAAACGACACCGTCAACGAAATCTGGCTGTGTGACAAAGGTCGCATGGGTCAGCGCTTTTTCGAAAGTGTCACCCGCATTACCACGCCGATGGTGCGACACAACGGCAAATTGGTCGAATCAACCTGGGAAGATGCCCTCAACCGCATCGCCAGCAACATGGCCAATATCGTCGAGCGTTCAGGCAACAACGCCGTGGCAGGGCTTATTTCGGATAGTCTGCCCAACGAAGACCTCTACGCCTTCCGCAAACTCATCAGTGATGTCTACGGCAGCGCCTCAATCGACCACCGCCTCGGCTTGCCCACCGATGTAAGTATCGATGATGCACCTCTGCAAGTAGGTGTTGGTCGCGATACCAACCTGATGACTGTCGGCAAAGGCACCAGTGTGCTCGTGATTGCCGCCGACCCCGAAGAAGAAGCCCCTGTTTATTTACTGCGCTTGCGTGGCATCCAGAGTCGTGGTGGCGCCGTACACGTGGTCAACTCGTTTGCCACCAAGCTCGGCAAAACCGCCTCAAGCGATACGCGTATCGCCCAAGGTGGCGAATCAGCCTTTGCGTTAGCCTTCCTCAAGCAAGTAGTCGATGCCCAAGCCGCTACGGGCTTTGAGCGGCGCTTGCGTGGGCTTGACGAAGTGCGCCAGCAATTAGCCAAGCACTCACTCGAGAGCCTGCTGGCTACGGCAGGTATCAGCGCCGATCAACTCAAAAAAGTAGTTGACGCCTACATGACTGCCAGCAACAGCATCATCATGTATGGTCGCACAGCCTTGCAAATCGGGGCAGCCGTCACCCAAAACCTGGCCAGCGCCGCCATGATTACCGGCAAGTGTGGCAAAGCCAACAACGGAGTAATCGCCTTGACCAACGGTGCCAATACGATTGGCGCCACGGCACTAGGGATTCGCCCTGCCAAGGGTGGTGCTAGTGCCTACGACATGTGGAGCCAAGCAGAGCAAGGGCAACTTCGCGGATTGTTCATCGTTGGGCTAGATCCTGCGGGCAAAAGTGAGCGCGCCGCCCAAGCACTCGAAACCGTCGCCAACCATGGGTTTGTCGCTGTGCAATCGATGTTTATGAGCGAAACCGCCAAGCGTGCCGATGTGGTATTGCCACTGATGGCCACCGCTGAACGTGACGGCACCATCACCAATGCCGAACGACGCGTGCAGCGCTTCCGCACAGCCACTGCCGCACCCGCAGACATGATGCCCACCTGGCAAGTATGTGCGACGGTAGCCGAATACGCCACCGCTAGTGTAAGCAATGGCCGGACTGCAGTTGCAAGTGGCTGGAATTACGCCGTCACCAGTGATGTGACTGACGAAATTGCCAGTGTCCAGGCACGCTTTGCCGGTGTAACCTATACCAGTCTCGATTTGAGCATCAACTCATGGGGTCGTCAGACCAATGAGCTCTTTTATTACGACGGCACTTCCTATAGCAATAGCGAAGGGTTGGGGGTGCAACTCGCAAGTGTTGCCGATGACAACAATGCGCCGTTGCATACTGCAGTAGTCGCACCGGTGGTGTATGAACCCAAGGGTGAGTTCACCATGTTGATGCAAATGCCCGTCCGCGCCTACGACGGTGGTGAGTGGAGCACTGATTCCAAGTTGGCATCACGTCAAGTGACCGCCCACGTGGTGCTATCCGTTGCTGATGCAAGCCGTTGGGGGATTGCCATTGGTAATCTCGTCGCCTTGTCTTCACCGGTAGGGAGCGCCTTGGTACGGGCCCAAATCGATGCAGACCTGGCTGAAGGACAAGTGCTTATGCCTGATGTGGCGGGAGCACCCACCAATTTGGCATTAGGGGCATATACTCGTGTATCAGTTCGTCGCGCCGAATAGCAGGGGACTGAGGAGGATTTGATGGATTGGATTGCGATACTCATCCTGTTAGTGCGTTGTTTGGTACTCGCACTAGCCGCGACCACCTTGTTCGCCTACTTTACGTTGTTTGAGCGGCGCTTATTGGCGCGCTTCCAAAACCGCGTAGGACCCAACCGCGCCGGCTACATTCCGTTGCCCGGTGGCAAAAAACTATTCGGCGGTATCCTGCAGCCCGCCGCCGACGCCGTCAAGCTTTTTTTCAAAGAAGACGTCATCCCCACCTTGGCTGATCGTTGGGTTTATCTGATGGCACCCGGCTTTGCCGTAGTACCCGCCTTGATTATCTGGGTGGCTATCCCGTTGGGGAACTGGCCAGATGGCAGTGGCGGCAATTGGTTACATTACGCACCAATTGACGTCGGTATTTTGTATTTGTTGGCAGTCACCTCAATCGGTGTGTATGGCATTGCCGTTGCCGGCTGGGCGTCAAACAACAAATACTCGATGCTGGGTGGGATTCGCGCCTCGGCCCAGGTTATTTCGTATGAATTAGCCTTGGGGTTGAGTATTTTGGGTGTGGTGATGCAAAGCGGTACCTTGCGTACCGAAGGCATCGTCAACGCACAGATCGGCATGTGGAACATCGTGCCACAGTTCATGGGGTTTATCATCTTTTTGATTGCCAGCACCGCCGAAGTCGTCCGCTCGCCCTTTGACTTGGTCGAAGCCGAGCAGGAATTGGTTGGTGGCTACAATACGGAATACGGCTCGATGAAGTTTGCTTTGTTTTTCATGTCGGAATACATCAAACTCATCGCCATGAACGCCATTGCCGTCACGCTCTTTTTGGGTGGTGGTAATTTACCCGGGATCGAACAAGCCAGCGCTGCCATTACGGCAGGTTACGGCATCACTGCGGGCAATGCGGCCATGGGGCTGATGAGCCTCGGGGCGTTTTTGATCAAAACCACGTTGTTGTCGTTCTTGTCGGTATGGATTCGTGCCACGGTGCCCCGGGTACGCTACGACCAGCTGATGAACCTTGGCTGGGTGATTTTGCTGCCGTTGGCGTTACTCAATGTGATCATCACTGCCGTATTTGGGGTGGTGTTCCCAGTTGGCGCCGTCGTGCCGCAAATCGCGATGGGTGTGATTGGTTTGATTGTGATAGTGCTAACCACAGTGCTTGCAGCTCCCAAACGAACAAAGCGTGGCGTGACGCTGGTTCGTTCGCAGGCGCGCAACTAGAGAGGATCGCATGCTAGGCGCACTGATTAAAGGCTTGAGCACGACGTTCAAGTATCTCTTCAAAAAACCCGTGACGGTGGAATATCCCGAAGTCAAGCGCCCGGTACGCGAGCGCTTCCGCGGTCGCCATGAACTCAAACGGTTTGAGAATGGCATGGAACGGTGTATTGGATGCTCGTTGTGTGCGGCAGCTTGCCCATCGGATGCTATTTTGGTCATCCCTGCCGAAAACAACCCCGCAGCACCCAATTCCCCCGGCGAGCGCTACGCCGCCCGCTACGAAATCAACATGCTACGGTGCATTTTTTGTGGCTACTGTGAAGACGCTTGCCCAACCAATGCAATTGTGCTCGAGCATCAGTATGAGCTGTCGTTTTACGACCGCAAATCGTCGATTTATGACAAATCGATGTTGCTCGTTGCCGTAGACAAAGGGCACGGCGAGATTCCACCAGTGTTGCAGCAACTCAACCGTCGGCCCAGCCCGCCGGCACAAATCGACCTGTAGGGGGCGCGCATGGAGTTGGTAATTTTTGTAATTACGGCGATAGTCGCCATTATTGGCGCGGTTGCCATGTTGACTAGTCGCAATGCAGTGCATAGCGCATTGTTTCTGCTACTCAACTTCGGGGCGATTGCCGTATTGTATCTGCTACTACAAGCACCATTTTTGTTTGCAGTACAGCTCATCGTCTACGCCGGCGCCATCATCGTACTCTTTTTGTTTGTGGTGATGTTGCTCGGTGCCGAACGCGACGAAGAGGATGCCAATCCGATTCGGTGGCAGGCACCGGTAGCAATCACCATGGCGGTATTGTTGATCGGCGAAATCATCTGGGTGTTGGTGCGGCAGTCGCAAGACAGCCTGGCACGGGTCGGGAGTAGCGATAGTGATTTTGGGTCACCGGCACAGATTGCGCAAGCACTGTTTACGACCCACCTATTGCCATTTGAAGTTGCGTCGTTTGTGTTGCTGACCGCCTTGATTGGCGTCGTCGTGCTCCACCAACGGCAGCGCTAGCGGAGGCAGTGATGTTACCGACGATTTTTTACATTGGCCTCAGCGTATTGTTGTTCGTAATCGGTGTGTGTGGAGTATTGCTCCGGCGGAGCACGTTGATGGTATTTATGTCAATTGAGTTAATGCTCAATTCCGCCAATCTGGCGCTGGTGACATTTGCCAATCAACGCCAGTCGATCGACGCACAGATTATGGTTTTCTTTGTGATTACAATTGCCGCAGCCGAAGTGGCTGTGGGGTTGGCGTTGTTGGTGATGATTTTCATGCGCAAACAGACGACCAACATCGACACCATGACCACCTTGAAGGGATAGTATCCGTCAACCGTGCCCCGCGCGGCTAACGAATGCAGAGCAGCTCATGACGCAAATCTCTTGGTTAATTGCCCTCATCCCGGCGTTTCCACTCGCCGGCTTCTTGCTGAACGTCTTCCTCGTGCGAGGCGAACGCGCCAACGGCACCGTAGCAAGCCTCAGCATCGTGGCAGCCTTTATCACCACCGTTATTGCCGTCATTAATTTGGCAGGCATGGCGGCTGAATCGCGGTTCATTGCCATTACCCTCTGGGACTGGCTAGCCGTGGGGCGGGTCACCGTTTCGTTCGGTTTGTGGTTTGACCCGCTCACCGCAGTGATGGCATTGCTCATCACCGGTGTGGGCGCACTCATCCACATCTATTCCATCACCTACATGCATGGTGATTCCCGCCCAGGACGTTACTTTGCCTATATGAATTTGTTTGTCTTTGCCATGTTGATTTTGGTGATGTCAGACAATCTCTTCTTGCTCTTTTTGGGTTGGGAAGGGGTAGGGCTCTGTTCGTTCTTGCTCATTGGCCATTGGTTCGACCGTAAACACGTCGCCCCTGGCATCGTACCCAGTGAAGCCGCCACCAAGGCCTTTGTGGTCAACCGTGTCGGCGATGCCGGGTTGTTACTCGCCATGATGGCAATCGTGTCACACTTTGGCACCTTGTCGTTCTTTGGCAGTGACGGCTTTTCCGGCTTTGTCAGCCAATTAACCGACGCGTCGTTTACCACGATTAGCCTCGGGGCATTTGGCAATGTCGGACTCGTCAGTGGCATCGCCTTCTTGATTATTTTGGGTGTGGTTGGCAAATCCGCCCAACTGCCGTTGTTTGTCTGGTTGCCAGACGCGATGGCCGGCCCGACTCCCGTATCGGCCCTCATCCACGCCGCCACCATGGTGACGGCAGGTGTGTATTTGATTGTACGTACGCACGCCGTGTTTGATTTGGCACCCGATGCCTCAGGGTGGGTCGTGATTATCGGTGCCACCACCGCCTTGATTGGCGCAACGGCAGCGATTACGCAGTTCGACATCAAGCGGGTGTTGGCGTACTCAACTATCTCACAATTAGGCTTCATGATTGCGGCAGCCGGTATGGGTGCCTATACTGCGGCCATTTTCCATTTGCTGACGCACGGATTGTTCAAAGCGTTGCTCTTTTTGGGTAGCGGTGCGATTATCCACGGCATGCACAATATCCAAGACATGCGTCGCATGGGTGGCTTACGCAAACACATGCCGGTGATTTTCTTGGTCTATATTGTAGGGGCACTCGCCCTTTCGGGGATTTTCCCGTTGGCGGGCTTCTGGAGTAAAGACGAAATCATCGCCCATGCTTGGTATGGTGCCCAAAACATCAATGTCACCGTAATATTGCTCTTGAGCTCACTGCTCACAGCGTTTTATATGGGACGTCAAGTCGCCTTGACATTTGCCGGCGAAGTACGTGACAAAGATGCCCACCCCCACGAGGATCTCGGTAGCATGAAGTGGCCGCTCTACATTCTTGCCGTTGCAAGTGTGTTGGGTGGGTTGATGAATTTGCCGGGAGTACATTGGTTGAATGATTGGCTCAATCCGGTATTGCACCAAGAGGCTGAATTATTCACCTTGAGCATGGGGATTTTTGCGGCAGTGACCGTGCTATTGGCGACGGGTTCGGGGTATCTCGGCTACCGCATCTATAGCGGTCCGATTGGCGCACGTATCACACCAGGTGACGAAGATCCGGCGCATTACTACCTCGGCGACATTTGGAAGGGCTTCGAAATGGGCTGGGGTTTGGATTATGTCTATCAGCGTATTTTCGTCAAACCCTACCGTACCTTGTCACTCTTTTTGCACGACGTATTTGACCAACAAGCTATTGATGGCATATTGGTCGAGGGTAGTGCGGAAATGGTTGGCCGGTTTTCACAGGCAGTGGCACGCATCCAAAACGGCAATGTGCGCACCTATGCCTTGGTCTTTTTGATTGGCGTGGTCGTTCTCGTCGGATATGTAGTAATCGGCGCGTAGTCGGGATGTAGCAGGCCTGCTACACCTGGGTGTGGGGTGTTCGTGAACCAGCTAGGTATACCGTTATTATCACTATTGATTGCGACTCCGTTACTTGGGGCATTACTGGTGTCACTGACACCACGACAAGCCACCGGTATGCAACGGGGTATCGCAGGCCTAGTGAGCATCATCAATCTCGTACTGGCAGTAATCGTGTGCGTGAGTCTGGCACCGACTGCTGGGTATCAGCTGATCGAGCAACAGACGTGGTTGCCCGCGATGGGCTTGCACTACGCCGTCGGTGTCGACGGTATTAGTGTATGGCTGGTCGTACTGGCGACATTGATGACGCCACTGGCGATTTTTGCCGCCCGCCAACAAACCGAAGGCAACCAACGTGCATTTTATGCACTGTTGCTCGTCCTCGCAAGCAGCTTGATTGGGGCCTTTGTGGCCACCGACTTGTTGCTGTTCTATGTCTTTTTCGAGTTGACGTTGATTCCTACGGCGCTGTTGATTGCGTTGTACGGGGTCGGCGAGCGCCGCGCCGCAGCCACGAAGTTTTTTGTCTATCCCTTTGTGGGGTCGGTATTTTTGTTGGTGAGCATCGCCGGCTTGGTGTATGTCAACTGGCAACAAACCGGCGTAATGACCTTTGACAGTGTGGCACTGAGTGCTGCGATTGCCAATGGTACCCTCAAAATCGACGAAAACCTCGAGCGGTTGTTGTTTGCGGGATTCTTGATTGCGTTTGCCATCAAAACACCGATTTGGCCATTCCATACCTGGATGCCCCAAGCCCAAGCAGCCACCCCCGACAACGGTTCGGTGGACATTGCCGGGATTTTGGTAAAAATCGGCGCCTATGGATTCATCCGCTTCGCGATCCCGTTCTTTCCCAATGCTTCGGCGTGGGCAGCCCCAGCGGTTGCGATTTTGGCCGTAATTAGTATCATCTATTGTGGCATCATTGCCTTTGGGCAACGTGACATGAAGGTATTACTGTCATATGCCACCATTAGCCACCTCGGGTTTGTGATGCTGGGGGTCTTTTCACAAACGGTCGAAGGAATGAGCGGGGCGATTTTGACCATGATCAACAGCGGTATCACCACGGGTGCGTTGTTTTTGATTGTGGGTATCCTGGCACGACAACCGGGTGGACGCATCGCAGACAACTTCAGTGGAGCTTGGCTGAGCGCACCGCGCTTAGGTTCGCTGGCACTGGTTGCCGTGTTTGCCTCGATCGGCGTGCCCGGCTTAAACGGATTCATTGGGGAATTTTTGGCGTTGCAAGGTGCATGGATATCACCGCACATCGGTTTCACGTTTGTCGTATTTGCGGTACTCGGGATAATCGTGTCAGCAGCGTATTTGTTGCGCATGTATCGCACGGTCTTTATGGGTGAAGTATCGGTTACGTCGGCAGTCCCTGAAGCAAGCAAGAGTGAACTCTTGGTGCTGGGGCTGTTAGTCGTGGCGATGTTGGTAATTGGGCTTTATCCTCAAGTGATTCTCGGCAGCATGCAACCAAGCATTGCCGCACTGGTACAAAGCCTAACCCAAGGTGCCACGCAACCGTAACGCACTACGGCGCCGCGCCGTGATTGTATGGAGCAGAACGATATGGCACAAATTGCGTTGCCAAGTATTGATTACTCGGTTATTTTGCAACTGTTGATTATTTTTGGGTCGGCAACAGCCCTGCTGATTGTCGATTTGTTCGTGGCTGCAGGGAGCAAACGCATTACTGCGTTGCTGGCCTTTGCAGTGACCATCGTGGCCTTGGTGGCAGGCCAATACAGCACCACGGGGAGTACCCTCGCAGGTGCAGTGAGCTATGGACCAATGTCACAATTGGTCAATATCATCATTCTGGCAGCCACCGCCATCAGTATTTTGCTGGCCAGCGACGCCTTGCCCAAACAAGGCATCGAACGTGGTGAAACCTACATCCTCATGTTGTTGGCGAGTGGCGGGATGTTGCTGTTGTCACAAGGCAGTAGCGTCGTGATGTTGTTCCTTGGCTTGGAATTGCTGTCAATTGCCTTGTATGTGTTGACCGCAATCGCCTTCCCACGTGCGTCTTCGGAAGAAGCCGGACTCAAATACCTGATTATCGGCGCCTTTGGCGCAGGATTTTTGGTATTTGGAATCGCGTTGACCTTTGGCGCCACGGGCTATTTGACCCTAAGTGACATTACCACCCATATTCCCACCAGTGGCATCGAACGGGGCTACTTCTGGGTAGGGGTGACGTTGATGCTGATTGGCTTCGGCTACAAAGTATCGCTGGTCCCCTTCCACATGTGGACACCCGACGTCTACCAAGGTGCCCCCACCCCCATCACTGCCTTTATGTCGGTGGGAAGCAAGGTGGCAGGGTTTGTGGCAATCGTCAGTATCCTGCAGGTACTCGGCACTGAATTAGCGGTACTACGCCCCATATTGATTGGTGTCAGTATTGCCACCATGGCGGTTGGGAGCATCGTCGCAATTAGCCAAACCAGTATCAAGCGCATGTTGGCCTATTCAAGCATTAGCCATGCCGGGTTCGTGATGCTGGGCGTGCTCAGTGGTGACGCTAACGGGTTACAGGCGGCGATTTTCTACTTGGCCGCCTACACCACCACCAATTTGGCCGCCTTTGCGGTGGTAATGCTACTCGAAGCCAACGACGGCAGCGATTTAACCATTGCCGACCTGGCCGGATTGTGGCAACGGCACCCCTGGTTGAGTGTGGTCATGTCACTGTCATTGTTATCACTGGCCGGTGTACCACCAACAGCTGGTTTCTTTGCCAAATTCTTGATTATCACGGCAGTCTGGCAGAGTGGGTTGGCGTGGTTGGCGGTAGCCGCCGCCGTAGCCTCTGCCATCGCGGCGTTCTTCTATGTACGCTGTATGTTGCAAATGTATAGTGGCGACAGTCAGACCAGCGAACCGACGCGTATCCCACTCGCATCGATGATTGCCATGGTCGTCGTGACGATAGCAATCATTGTGGTTGGGTTGGCTCCTTGGACGATTACGTCAGCACTGGCGCTGGCTCGATAATCAGACAGACACACGAAAGCGGTGCGCCCATTACTGGGCGCACCGCTTTTTGGTAACCAAAACGACTTATTTGTCGCCAGACAACACATACACAAATGTGCCACTACCGGCAAACTTGGTCATATCAATTGCACCGATGACCAACGACTTGGTGCCATGTTCATAGGCCGCCAAAAAGAAGCCATCTTGTAAGCCAGGTGTACGCGTATGGTAGATCCAGCCACCGGTTCCCAAGGCTTTGTTGTAGTAATCAGCAACGGCGGTCAAATCGGCGCTACTTTGATATGTGGTTTCGACGATGGTTTCAGGTTTAACAGTGCCCGTTTCAAGGCCTTTACGGGCGGTACTTTGCCATTCACTCACCACACGTTTGACGGTGGCATCGCTGATTTCTTTGCCGTCGACTTTGCTAATAGAATCCGGGATAACGGCGGTACCGCCACATGCCACCAGAAATAACAACCCTAACGAGACCAATCCTATCCGCCAAAACTGCTTCATGATACTCCTCAATCGACCCAATAACACAATAACCTAGGTATTATATAACCCAATTGGTTGTCTGTGTAAAAAACGCGCTCCAGCACTACCGTTCAGCGGTAATCCGCATCACTACCACACCATCGCGACTATTGACTTCGGCGAACAATGTCACGATAACCACTGCATTGCCTTTGCGATACGAACGCAACATACGCCGTTCACGAGCGGGAATAGGGGTATCAATCGACCACCCTTGTGCGGTGGCTGATTGATCATATACTTGAGCCACCGCTTCCATTGGTTGCATAACCCGCACAAAACTAATGTCTTGGCTGATGCGGTAGCTTTTGGCACGAAGCATGGCGTACATGTTAAGCGCATAGGCATCCATCACACCAGGTAAACTAGAGCTACTACGTACTTGATAGACCACTGCGTCGGGGAGGTCTGGGATATTGCTATTTTGAGTGGTTGTAGCACACCCGACCAACACAAAACATGTTAGGATACGCACGAGCAGACGTTGCATACATCACCCTAAGGATTTCAATGAACTCAGTAGATATTATCACGGATGGCGCGTGTTCGGGCAACCCAGGGCGAGGCGGTTGGGCAGCCATCGTTATCGACGGCACACGGCATAGCGAATACAGTGGCGCCGACGCCCATACCACCAACAACCGCATGGAGCTCCAGGCGGCAATCACCGGGCTCCAACATGCCCCTACCCAACGCCCCTTACGCGTCATCACCGACAGCCAATACCTCATCAATGGCATCACCAAATGGGTCAAAGGCTGGCAAAAAAACGGCTGGAAAACTCGTGAAGGACAACCTGTCGAAAACCGTGACCTGTGGGAACTGCTCATCACGGTCAATAGTCCCCATGTCAGCTGGCAACACGTCAAAGGGCACGCCGGGCACCCACTCAACGAACGTGCCAATACATTGGCCCAACAACAAGCTGGCTCAGGGACGGGAACACCGCTGCCAGCGCAAACCACACCCTCCCCAGCACCAACACATACCAACCAGAGCGCATTCCCGTGCTATCTGAGCCTGATTGGCAGCAATCTCCAACGCCATGCCAGCTGGGAATCGTGTCAACGGATGGTACATGGCGTATCGGGTGCCAAATTCAAAAAAGTCGCCAATCAACAACAACTCGAGGCCCAACTCCAATTATGGAAGGTGCGGGGTTAATTGTTGGGATTGATGCGTTCGAGGCGCGCAAAACTCGCAATCAAGCGTTTTTCGCCGACGGCCTCATCACTAAACTTGACTACGACTTCGAGATCATCGTCAACCACCTTGGCAGCCAATACGACCCCTTCACCAAAGCGTTGATGACGAACCACATCACCGACATCGAGCACGATGGGAGGTGGTGGGGTGACGGCTTTGTTGGCTTGGAAGGCTGCGGCCGTCCCCCAGCCTTGATAGGTGGGATTAGGGGTGGCCATGGTGCGGGCACCAACCCGGCTTCCCATGGCGGTATTTGATAAGAGTTTACTCGGGATATCTTTGAGAAATCGCGAAGAAATCGTGTTTACATACTGTCCACGATTGAGGCGTCGATTTGCACGAGACATCGCCAAGCGTTTGCGGGCGCGGGTAATCCCCACATACAAAATTCGGCGCTCTTCTTCGACTTGGGCAGGGTCTTGGTGGGTGCGCACATGTGGCAACAAATCATCTTCTAGCCCCACAAGGAAGACATTGTCGTATTCCAAGCCTTTAGCTTGATGCATGGTGATACAGACCACGTGATTGTCTGATGTATTGAGGCGGTCGACATCGGACACCAAGGCGATTTCTTCGAGGAAGCGTGACAATTGCTCAGCAATAGGCAACAACAAATATTCACCGGCAACTCGGCGGAGTTCGGTGACGTTTTCCATCCGGGATTCGCCATCAGTTTCGCCGTATTCTTCGTTGAGTGCGGCCGAGAAAAGTGTTTCAATCAAAATTGCATCAAACACTTCTAATAGTGATACGAGATTTGTTTGGCTGAGCAATCGTTGTAGGCGCGTCGCAAATTGCACCAACCGTTGCCGTGGCGCTCCTTTGAGCATAGGAATGGCTTGGGGGTCATTCATACACTGCATCAACCCGGTATACCACGAACAGTGATTCGCGGCGACCCAGCTATTGACGTGGTCTTGGCTGGCAGCCCCGACACCGCTACTCGGGAAGTCAAGGGCCCGCATGAGCGATACATCGTCATGGGGGTCGGCCATCAAGCGCAACCAGGCCAACATGTCTTTGATTTCACGTCGCTCATAAAAGCGCATGCCACCCACCAACACATAGGGGATACGACGGCGGGCCAACGCTTCTTCGAAGGCGCGGCTTTGGGCGTTGGTGCGGTACATGATGGCACAATCGTTAAAGCGCCCGCTCCCCGACACCACGATATGCTCGATGGCATCACAGACCCGTTGGGCTTCGTCGTTTTGGTCGCTATATTCACGCCACGTCACCGCATCGCCACCACTGGTTTGGGCGGTTAGTTCTTTGCGAAATACCCGGCGGGGTGAGGCGTCGATCAAGGCCTGTGCCACATCCAAAATCATCTGGCTACTGCGGTAGTTTTCTGCCAAAATAATCACTTGGGCGCCAGGGAAGTCGGCATCGAAGCGCCGGATATTGCGTACGTCAGCACCACGCCATCCATAGATGGATTGGTCATCATCACCCACCACAAAAATATTCCCGGCACCTTTGGCAAGGGCCTTGACCATTTCGTATTGGGCACGGTTGGTATCTTGGTATTCGTCGACCAAAATATAGCGGTAGCGGGAATGATAAAAAGCCAGCGCATCGGTGCGAAACAGCTCAATCGTGCGCAACAATAAATCATCGAAATCTACCGCACCGGCAATCTGCAATAATTCTTCATAGCGGGCATAGCACAAGGCATACATGCGGACTTCAGGGGAGCGGGCGGAGGCAGTGTAGGTCGCCACATCAATCAGTTCGTTTTTGGCGTTCGAAATCACTGCCAGCACATTGCGTGGCGTAAAGGGCTTCTCAGGCAGCTTGAGTTCTTTGGTGATGCGACGAATCAAGCGTTGTTGGTCGTCGTCGTCATAAATCAGCCAACTATTGGGTAAGCCGATCTTGGTGCCATCACGCCGGAGCCAGCGGGCTGCCAAGCTATGGAACGTGCCGATGTCGATACGGTCAGCGACTTCGACGCCGAGCAAATCGCGCATACGCGTACGCATTTCACGGGCGGCTTTGTTGGTAAACGTCACCGCCAAAATCCGCTCTGGCACCACATCATGGTTACCTACCAGATTGGCGATACGGTGGGTAAGCACGCGGGTTTTGCCGCTGCCTGGACCGGCTAACGCGAGCACCGGACCGTCGATTGATTCGACAGCCCGGCGTTGTGATTCATTCAGCCCCGCAAAAATGTGATTTGTCATTGCTTACGAGCTACGGAAGATAAAGCCGATACGCCCCAACACAACTTGGGCGCTATCGGGCAACGGGGTCGGTACACCTGGATCAATTCGTACTCCATTGACGCGTGTATGATTGGTCGATTGCAAGTCGGTAATCATCCATTGACCGTCGATAATCGTTAAACGCACATGGCGGCGACTGATGCCGCCGCTTTCGGCACCATACGGAGTCATATCAATTTCGGGATGCACCCCACTAATGGGGTCATCGCGTCCAATGATGATTTCGCGGCGACCCGTGGGCAAGGGGACAATTGTCCCTGATTCGAGTTGTAACCGGGCTGCGGGTGCCACTGGATTGATGACGGGGTTGACGACTGGCGCTAATTGATTCGCTGGAGCCGGCATCATGGTATTTAGCATTGAATTGACCATGTCTGTTGACAAAACCGGCACCATCGGGGCAGCGGGCGCAGGCACAGCTACCGGCAAATTGGCCACTACGGGCGAAATGACCGGCACCGGTGGTGCCACTACCGGAGGGACAGCAGCCACTGCGGCACTCCCAGCCCGCGGAACCATCACATCCACACCAAATTCCTTGAGTTCGGCACGAATCCGTTCTTCGGTTTGACGGGCATCGATAATCCCTTGCAACACCGCACGTGGCGTAGCCGAGCCAAATGTCCGTTGCAGTTGCTCGAATTGATCGATGATTTCGATTTGGCGAGCGAGATCCTTTTGCAGGCGTTCAATCACTGCCGGGTCAATTTCGGGAGGAATCGGCAGGCTTTCCATTTCTTGTTCGGCAGCTTTGAGTTTTTCTTCGGCTTCCGCAAGCCCCATCAATACAGCTTGGGGGGTCACCTCACGGAAGGCGCGGCGCATATGATCGAGTTGCTTCATGATTTCACGCTGACGCGTGATTTCTTCTTCGAGTTCTTGGCGGCGCTTCTTTAATGCCTGCACGTCACCATCAAATGGCGTAAGGTTCGCCGCAGATTCATCACTGACCATGTATTCGGCAGCGGTAGGGGCAGGTACTACTGGGACTGCATCGACCACGTCCAACGGTTGTGACTGGTTTGCTTGGGTGATTGGTTCGACAGCAAACGAGGTATGTTCATTTGATGCTTGCGTATCCACATGCACCACATCAGATTGAGCCGGCACCTCAACGGCATCAGGTTCTGTGGGCGTATTTTCAATACGATATTCAATAACACCAGAAGTGCCACTTGACTGGGCGTTTTTGTGGAGGTCATTCATATCGACTGCGGTATCCGCAAACCCTTCACGGGGCAAATCCACGACATGAAGCTCCGCACTGGTTTGATTGTTGCTTACAAACGCTGGCGCAATTGCGTAACCACAATTATCACAATTCAGCTCACCTGGTAACACAATTGCACCACATTTGCTACAAGTCAAGGCAGGTACAATGACTTGAGCAACCGGAGGCGCGTCTGTTGCCGGAGCATCGAGACGAGCGCCACAGTGCTCACAGAAGCGCACATCTAATTTATTCATTTCCCCACACATTGGACATTTCATGTTTCACCTCATTCACTGCGAGAATGTCATCTCGGCATATTTACGATTCACAACGAACCAAAATCACACTAATATTATCATCGCCGCCTGCACTATTTGCGGTGGCCTGTAATGCCTTTGTCATGCCGTCAACGGTACCGCCACGGCGCAAGATTGCCGCGATATCGAGGTCACGCACCATTTCCCACAAACCATCACTACAGAGCAACAATATGTCATTGGGGCGTAATCGTTCGATATAGATGTCGATTTCGGCGGCGTTTGCAACCCCGAGCGAACGTAACACTCCATTGCGCTGCGGATGCGTATAAATATCGGCTTCGATGATATGTTCGAGTTCTACCAATTTCATCACCAACGAATGGTCATTGGTCACCCGTCGTAGTTGATCATCGCGCCACAAATAGGTACGACTATCGCCGATATTGGCAATATAGGCCGTATCACCAAGCACCAATGCCATCGTCAGCGTGGTGCCCATGTTGTTACCTTGTTGGCGGGCTTCTTGGATAATCCGTTGATTGGCGAATTGTACTGCGTCGTCTATACACTGGACCACAGCAGCTACATCATTGCCAAACACTGGTTGGGCGAGTTGTGTCAAATTGCCGGCAACGATATGTTCATTAATCGCATTAATTGCTAGTGCACTCGCCACTTCACCCGCAGCATGCCCACCCATACCATCAGCCACGGCATACAACCCTACCGAATAATTCCCTCCATCACGCAACCATTGCATCTTCGAAACCAACACGCTATCTTCGTTGCTTTGGCGTTTTATGCCAATATCGGTTGTGGCCGCATCATGCAAAAGCAAAAACCGGCGTGTTTCGTAGGGAACCAAGGCACTTTCGACGCGGGCAAGACACTGAGTAAACGTGTCAAGTACCCCAGCGCGAATATCGGCAATAATCCCGAGTAATGGATTAACATCGGCATCAGCAATATCAAAACGCCGCGTAATCCGCGGTACATCAACAAATGCATTAATGATTGCCACAATTTGGACAACAATTTGAGCTTCAGAATCGGTGGTTTTGGTGAGATATGGCGCAATACGCAACGATACAGTTGCATCATTGTGAAACACCACGTCGAGCGGATTCAACGAGCCAAGCATATACCCCGCACGATATAAGTGCATCGCACCATTAAAAAACGCATGGGCTAACAATAATGAATCATGCGCCGCTAATGGCATCAATGTTTGACCATCAACCGGTCGCGCCAACACTACCGTTCCATCCGACACAGTGAGTGTTTCATAAGACACCGGCAACCGTAATGAATCTGATTTAATTATACTGTTTTTTGCAAGTTCAAGCAACAATCCTGTCGCAGGGGTCTGGTGGAATTCGCCACGGTAACGCCGTGGCGTAAACCGCGCACCACAAGAACCGCAATACTCGTCGCTAGGTAATCCTAACCGACTATCACAAAACCAACATCGACGCCATGGCTCTTGATCAACGACCCAAAGGGCAGCGTCTTGTTGTTCGGCAATCACATATCGTGTTGGCACACTAATTAGGTTCTTGGTGGTAATCACAGTATCCTCACCGATTTCGTCGTGTCTTTATCCTACCATATCAGCACCACTCCGTGGTAACGATGTGTATTACATTGTGCTAACATACTCGGTTCGTTGTTTATTGATTTTTTACACTAAATACGCCATAATTTACGCTACATTTGGTTCCAGCATAACAACACACAATTGCACAGCACAGCGCATACGGGTGTATACTAGCGAAATATTCATCATACACATGGTAATACTGGCACATGACACGTAAATCAATCAGCACCCAAGGCCCCGATATCGTTTTGTTTCGTTTGATGTACCACGCCGTCAAACCCCACTGGCGCCCACTCGCAATCGCATTTGTCTTGCTGGGGATTACTGCAGGACTCAATGTTGTCCCGCCATCGCTCCTGCAGTGGGCGATTGATGGTCCGATTGCGACGGGCGATACCGCAGATTTGTGGCCGATTACGGTGCTCTACGGCGGTACCGCCATTGCGATGTTTATCATCCAATATGTCTATAGTTATTATTTACAAAAAGCCGGCCAACGGGCCTTGTCAGATATGCGCACCAATCTATTTAATCGCATTATGTCGCAAGACCAAGCGTTCTTCCATCGCAATCCCGTCGGTGATTTGGTGACACGCCTCACCAGCGACGTCGACACCTTGAGTGCCCTCATATCGACAAGTGCCGTCACTATCGTCACCGAAACAGCCACGCTCATCGTGACCATCATCGTCATGTTTAGTATCAATTGGCGCTTGGCATTACTCGTTGTGGCAGTATTGCCGATACTGGTGGTAGTGACGAACTATTTCAGTGCCCGGGTACGCTCGTCATCGACCGGTGAACGCACGGCGCTCGCACGGGTCAGTGCCTATCTCAACGAGCAACTACAAGGCATCCCTGTACTGCAGGTGTTTGGGGCGCAACACGCAAGTACCTCACGGTTCGACGGCTTCAACAACGCCTATCGCAACGCCTTGATTGTGTTGCGACGGCATAGTGCCTTGTTTTTGATGGTGCAAGAATTTATTGCGGCCATCGGATTGGCCATGTTGCTGTACGGCGGTGGTCAAGGAGTACTGTCCGGCTGGGCGACGCTGGGCATGTTGGTGGCATTTATCCAATACGCCGATCGGGCATTCCAGCCAGTACTCCGCTTGTCAGAGCAATACAACGCAGTACAAATCGCCTTTGGGGCGGCAGACCGCATCCAGTACACCTTGAGTGAAGCATCATTGATTAATGCACCCGATGTCCCCACACCGGCCACCAATCCATTTACGGGCGATGTCAAACTCGAAAACGTCCACTTTGCGTACAATGCCGACCAACCTGTCTTGCGGGGCATCGATCTGCACATCCCCGCCGGACAGCGGGTAGCCATCGTGGGACCAACGGGGGCCGGCAAATCGAGCTTGATTGGTTTACTGGCACGCTGGTACGACCCCCAGCAAGGACGGATTTTGCTGGACGACATCGATATCCGCCAGCTCGACCCGTTGGCGTTGCGCGGACTGATATCAGTCATCCCGCAAGACCCGGTGACATTTGAAGGGGACATCGCCTTTAATGTGCGCTTGTACCGCGACAGTGTGCCCTACCAAACCATCCTCGACGCCGCGCAGACATCGAATGCGGCGGCCTTTATCGAACGGATGCCCGCCCAATACCAATCGTGGGTAACACCCAACGGCGCGAGTTTGTCGGCAGGCGAGCGGCAATTGTTGGCGCTGGCCCGGGCGATTGCCTTGCAGCCCCACGGCATCTTGATCCTCGATGAAGCGACCAGTAGTATCGATACTACCACCGAATCACTGGTGCAAGAAGCACTCGAACGGCTCTTTCGGGGGCGTACCAGTATCATCATCGCCCACCGCCTCGCCACGGTACGGAGTGCCGACCGGATTTTGGTGGTGCAACAAGGGTTGATTGTCGAAGATGGCAGTCATAGCGAACTCATTACCCAAAACGGCATTTATGCCAAACTCTATGCCCACCAGCTGATTGATTCGGCATAAAAATAACAGCAACTGATACCAATCCACCACCCTGCAGCATTTGGAATGCCGCAGGGTGGTTACACGAAAACCGCGCAACCGAACCAGTTTATGGCACGCTGATTCACGACCGCGCACGAGGTTTTTTTCAAAATAATAAAGATGAAAAAACAGTAAAAATTAAATCCATTCCACATCAACACATTCATACGAAAAATAGCATAATAATCAACCAAATATATTTATTATCGTCATAAAATTACATAAATTATCAAAATTATTATTTACACGAAAATTTGTGCTACACTGTATCGTTAGTTTATATTCATTTTATGGGTGGATGTCATGTTTATTGCGCGCCACGACTTAATCTATCACAACGTTGACCGCTTGAGTTATGGCGTGGCAGTCTGTGATATTGATGGAGACGGTCAATTCGAGTTTTTTGTGACTGGCTTTGGCTACCCCAACCTAGCCCTCAAATGGAATGGCCGTGGTCTGCTCGATACTGCCGATGCCATCATCACCGACAGCCAACGCCAAGCCATCGGAGTCGCTGCAGCCGACATTGACGGCGATGGCATCGAAGAAATCTACGTGCTCAACAGCGATACCTTTGCCGGGCCCAAACAACATGGTGACCGCTTGTTTGCCTTGCATGGCGGCCAACGGGTCGATTTGTTTGACCAACCCGAAATGCAGGCAATCGTCAATCGTAGCGCGGGCCGTTCGGTGACCACCATCGATCGCTCAGGCAGTGGTCGCTATGCCTTTTTTGTGGCCAATTATGGCGCACCCATGCGCTTATACGAGCTCAATCAAGCTTGGCAACTGAGTGAGGTATCGCGCACGGCTGGGGTCAACTATGCCACTGGCGGGCGAGCCGTGGTGGCTGCGCCGTTTTTTGGTAATGATGTTGATTTACTTGCAATCAACGAGCGTGGTGCTAATTTGTTTTTCAAAAACAACGGCGATGGCACCTTCAGCGATGTCGCTCCTGCCTTGGGCATTAGCGATCGCCAACAGCATGGGCGCGGCGTGGCCGTGTTTGATGCCAACGATGATGGTCAACTCGATATTGCCTATGGTAATTGGGAAGGGCCGCATCGCTTGTGGGTACGGAGTGGCGACGGAGCCTTTCATGATATTGCGCCGCCAGCCCTCGCCGAAGCGAGTCGCATCCGCACCGTGATTGCGGCAGATTTCGACAACGACGGCAATCCGGAGCTTTTTTTCAATAATTTGGGGGAACCCAATCGCTTGTTTGGCCGGCGCAATAACCAATGGGTTGAGCTCGACATCGGCGATGCTCGTGAGCCCGAAGGGCTAGGCACCGGTGCTGCGATTGCCGACATCGATGGCGACGGTCGCCTCGAACTGCTAATCACACACGGTGAATCAGCGCCGCAACCGCTCAGCTATTATCATGTGCCTGCCAACGCCAATCACTGGTTGCGGGTACGCCCCTTGACTCGTGCCGGTGCGCCCGCCCGGGGCGCATTGATTACCATCAATTATGCCGATCGGGTGGTGGCCCAAGTTATCGACGGTGGCAGTGGTTATTTATGTCAAATGGAGCCGACGGCGCACTTTGGGCTGGGTAGTCACACCACGGTCAATTCGTTGACGATTCAATGGCCCAGTGGCACGACGACGATTATCGCCAATCCCCATATCGACCAGCTGCTGATTATCCCGCATCCGGCAGTCGACGACGACCAGATTTTGTAGACGCACACAGGAATAGGAGGTTGCAATGACGGATACGAATCGTGCAAGCGAATTTAGTGCCAGCGAACAAGCCATCTTGATGCCATTTGTCACTGACCTGGATGCCCCTATTTTTGGCTTGCGCAATCTACCCGAAGTCGTCAAAGGGGCGCTTTTTTCACGCTATAGCCGGAGCGAAAAGAGCATTCGCCGGATTTTGCTTGATGAATTCATCAATCTCCCCGAAGCAGGGTTCAATGAACTCGTGGCTGACGCCAGTGCCGCCAGCCGCAATCAATTGGTGGCGGTGGGGCAAGCCGAATCCTTCTATGACCGCGTGCTGGTAGGCTATGGCGATGATTCGGTGGCCGAGCTGGGTGGCGCGCATGTGGCCTGCGAAAAAATCAGCAATGTGGCCGCCAAACTCATCGAAGATGCGCGGATAGGACTGAGCCCGCTCGAAAAATCGACGCGCTATGTAAACTTCACCACCAAAGTCAACGGCCAATATCGCTACGTACGCGAAGCGACTATCATGCAATCGCACTGGGCTGCTGCGTACGAATCAACCCTCGATCATTTGTTTGACACCCTTAGCGCACTACTCGAACCGACCATGGCGTGGGTACGGAGCCGCACCCCGCGCGACGCCCAGACCAGCGAGCGGGCCTACAATTCGGCTACCCGTGCCAAGGCCTTTGATATCTTGCGGGGCTTGTTACCGATGGCCACCCGTACCAATGTGGGATTGTTTGGCAACGGGCGCGCCTTTGAGTACCTGATTACCCGGCTGGGATCACATGACATGCCCGAAATGCAACAGATTAGTGACCAGTTGCAACAGGCCCTCGACGGACTAATCCCCTCGTTTGTCAAGCGCGCCAAAACCCCGCGTGGCACTGCCATGCGCACCTACATGGCAACGATTCGCCACAATCTCACCAACCTCGCAGGCACGCTCCCGAGTGGTGCGATTACGAACGCCACCCCCCAGGTTACGTTGGTGCGCTACGACCACGATGCGCTATTGCGGGTGGCAAGTGCGGCGCTCTATCCGCATACATCGCTGTCACTCAGCGACGTGCAATCCCACGTCGCCACCTTGCCGCATGCCGAGCAAGTGGCCATCATTGCGGCGGCGGCGGGAGAACGAGCGGTACGCTTCCACAAACCAGGGCGGGCCTTCGAAGAAGCCCATTACACCTTTGACATCGTGGCCGATATTGGCGCCTACCGCGATTTGCAACGCCACCGCATATTGACCCAGACCCGCCAGCCCTTTGGTGGCGATTTGGGGTATATGGTGCCCCCCGAATTACGCGCCGCCCAGCTCGACGAGGCATATTGTGTGGCGATTGAGCGGGCCAGCGATTTGGCGCGGGCGATCAACAGCGAATTGGGCGAGGTGTCGCAATACGTGGTACCGATGGCCTGCTTGATGCGCTGGCAGGTGACCCTCAATTTGCGTGAGGCCTACCACTTGTGTGAATTGCGCTCGAGCCCCCAAGGCCACCCCACCTACCGCGCCGTGGCCCAACAAATCTATCACGCCATCAGCGCCGTCCACCCCGAACTGACGGCTAATATGCACTTTGTCGACCTCAACGACTACGAGCTCGAACGCCTCGCTGCCGAACGGCGCCTCGACAAAAAATTAGCCCGATAATACCCGACAGACAAATCTCCCGTGTAGATACCACCATCTACACGGGAGATTTGTGTGTACGCACGAACCACGGCGCTTACGACATGACGGATTCGTCGTCTTCGACTTCTTCGTGGCTATCGTCGTTCTCGGTGACGCTCAATGCCAAGCATTCGGTGGCGCGGACGATGGTGCGATAGCGGCGTTGCCCCGATTCACGATCTTCCCACGAGCGAGTCAACAAGCTGCCCAACACCATCACCCGGCTACCACGATGCAGGTTCTTGATGCAGCGATCCGCCACGCGATCCCAGGACTCGACGGTCATCCATTCCGACTCGTACTGCATGGCGCCGTTGCTACGACCCGTCATGCGCTTGGTGCTGACACTAAACGTGCAGACCTTGGAGTCTTTGCCGACGCTCTTGACTTCGGGCTCGCCGCCTACCCAGCCAATCAACTCAACCCGGTTCAATGTGCCAAGTACGATACGCATATCAGGTCTCCTTCGATAAGTCCATTCGCACCTCTGTACGAATGTTGCACTTATCTACCGTTGACCGCTGGCAAAAAGGTACGCACTGATTGGGCAATTTTGGACTGAATTTAGGTACGGCGGCGTTTGGGTTGCATGAGCGCCGTGAGTTTGCTTGCTTCACCAAAGGTGAGTTGCTCGGCCGGTACATCGAGCCCCAAATATTGGCCGACGGCGGCGTCAAGCTCGAGACCGTAGGTAGTGGACATGCGTTGCAAGGTTTCGTGTTGGCCTTTGGTGATGGGTCCTTCGTCGCGCTGTTGTTCGTCGAGCAGGCGCCGCAATTGGTCAATCAATTGCGAGGCTTGCCGGCGCGTCAATTGGCGTACGTCGAGGCGGCGTTCTTGCAGGTAGGTGGCGAGTTGGGTGGCGTCCCAGCCGAGGATTTTTTGCAGATCATCGATACGTTGCAATTGTGACGGTAGTGCACCGCGCTCACGATCAGCGCCATACGATTCGCGGGCTTCGAGGATCTGGGCTTCGCCGGCGTCTCGTTGCTGAGCGTAGATCCGCCATCCCAGTGCCACGGCATTGGCGATATCGGCGTCGCTGGCATCGAGGGGCAAGGCGATACTTTCTTCGATGGTCACATAGTCTTCGCCGATTTTGACTGCCGCCCGAAAGGTGCGGGTGACCGTGGATTCTTGCGGACGGGTAGGTTTGGTTGCCATGGAGTCACCCTTTCGCCATAAAATAGTTACCGAATCGGCATTTGTTCGAGATCAATCACGGCACCCGAAAACGCTGCGGCTTCATCGCTGGCAAAAAACGCAATCGCATTGGCGATTTCGTTGGGGTGTAGCAAGCGCCCAGTGGGGCGAGTTTTGCCGGCCACCGTCGCCCATTCGGCGCCATTCCCGAGCCGCTGTTGCAGTTCGTTTTCGCCTTCGCTATTGGTCCAGCCCACATTCAATACCTGTACGCGGATACCTTCGTGGCGGTGGGCGGCGGCCAAATTGCGCGACATCGTCACCAAGGCTCCTTTGCTGGTCGAATAGGCCAGCAAGCTACTAGCACCCACATAGGCGTTGAGCGAGCCGATATTGAGCACCACTGCACCATTGGGGTTGGCGCGCAGGTAGGGCAAGGCCTGGCGCATAATCAACAAGGGCGCCCGCACATTGATGGCCATCATGGTGTCAAAAAAATCTGCATCGGTTGATTCGAGGGTACTGCGAGCCACCGAGGCGGCGTTGTTGATAATCACGTCGATTTTGCCAAAGCGGCGGATACTTGTGTCAACAAACTGGACACAGGCCGCGGCATCAGCCAAATCGACATTGATGTAATGCGCTCGACCAGCCCCATAGGCGACTAATTCGGCGGCGGCAGCCTCACCAAAGCCACAAAAGGCTACTTGGGCACCTTCGGACAACAAGCGTTGGGCCGTGGCCAGCCCGATGCCACTGGTCGCACCACTAATCAACACCACTTTATCGTCGAATCGGCGCATTACATGCCCCTTTCACATCATCATTTGTATGCAGTCTCACGATAATTCGATTATACGGGTATTTTGGCATCCTATCCTACAATACCTACGCCAATCTAGGCCGCTCGTTGGTGGTGTGGTGGTGCATTGATACGCCCAAGTGCGGAAATTGTGCGATCAAGCGGTGATTTTAATTCGTTGTGCAGTTTCGGCGGAAGTAATTTTAATGCACCCATTTGTATTGGTACGCTCGTGACCGCAGTCATTATAGTCCGCTATCGTATGTCACACCGGGTATGCAACGGGTGCGGAGTCGCTCCACCCTACGTCATTCCATGACCACGGTTGTGGAATCTCCTACTGCGAGCCATACCCCGTCGTATGCCTATCCTGTGGCAAGCCTAGGGAGATTCCACGCTACGCTACAGACGCAGCCTGCTGCGTATCTACTACGGTTGCCATCGCAACCGGCATGGAATGACGTGGGGGGTGTTTTGGCGTAGGTATTGATCCTACACGACAGTACTATCTACTACAATAAGACTATTCAGTTTTTGCCATCATAATCAAAGGAATTACTATGCAGGCAGTCATGAAAGTAGCCCTTGGCGTCGGGAATGTGACCCTCGGCACGGTTGATGTGCCCGTCGTTACTCCTAGGCATGTCATCATCGAAGTGGCCTATGCAGGGATTTGTGGGACCGATTTGCATATCTACCACGACGAATTTCGTACCGTCCCACCCGTGGTAATGGGACACGAAATCGCCGGGCGGATTGTCGAGGTAGGCGCACACGTCCACGACATCAATGTGGGCATGCGGGTCACCAGTGAAACATATTACCAGACCTGTCAACATTGTCGGCATTGTCGCAATGGACGTCCCAATTTGTGCCTGCAACGCAAATCTATTGGTTCAGCGGTCAATGGGGGTTTTACGCGCTATGTACGGGTCCCCGCCGCCAATATCCATCAAATCCCTGCCAATGTCAGTGACCAAGCAGCGGCATTGACTGAACCCCTCGCCTGTGTAGTCAATGCCATCGATCTCAGTCGGATTACCCCCGGTGATATTGCGGTCATCGCTGGTCCAGGCGCAATCGGGATGCTCACCTTACAAGTACTGGTAGCCGCTGGTGCCCATGTGATTATGCTGGGCACGCCGGCAGATGCGGCCCGCCTCACCATGGCCCGCCAACTCGGAGCAGCGCACGTCATCGACGTCAGCACCACAGACGTAGGGCAGCAAATTGACTTGATTAGTGACGGACTCGGTGCCGACATCGTGCTGGAATGTGCGGGTGCCGGCGCTGCCGCCCAACAATTGCTCCAATTGGTGCGCCGAGGTGGCCGCTATACCCAAATCGGCTTATTTGGCAAACCAATCGCCTGGGACATGGATCAGGTCTGCTACAAAGAACTCATCGTCACTGGAAGTAACGCCAGTGTGCCCCATGCCTGGGATCGGGCGTTGCGGCTGATCGCCAGCGGCCAAGTCGATACCCAGGCCATTGTGAGTGCCATCTATCCCATTAGTGAGTGGCATCAGGCCTTTGCCGAATTCGAAGCCAAACAAGGGCTGAAAATATTACTCACTCCCCTCAGTGATTAATTTTCCAAAAATCGGTATACTACTAAGAGTGTCAACACGAAAGGATGCCCCGTGGAACTAACCATCAATCAAAAAACATACCCCATCCCTGACAACGGCGATAGTCGCCCGTTGTTGCTGGTACTGCGTGACGAACTCAACCTGACCGGCACCAAAATTGGCTGTGGTGCCGGTATTTGTGGGGCCTGTACCGTGCATATCGACGGCGTACCGACCCGATCGTGCCAAACCCCCGTCAATAGTGTGTTGGGCAAAGAAATCCGCACCATTGAAGGCTTGGCTGATGCTGATGGCACGCTACACCCCGTCCAACAAGCCTTCCTCGACCTGCAAGTGCCACAGTGTGGCTGGTGCATGAGTGGCCAAATCATGACAGCGGCAGCCCTCATTGATGGCAATGCGACGCCCACACCAGACCAAATCATCACCGCCATGGACAAAAACTACTGCCGTTGCGGCACCTATCACCGTATCCGCCAAGCAATTGCCCACGCCGCCACACTCAAAAAAGAGGCCACCTCATGAGCAACAATTCCCCCAAACGGTGGCGAATTACCCGCCGTGGTTTTTTGATTGGGCTCGGTGGAGCCAGCGTACTCACCCTCGGCTGGGCAGTCGGTTTACCCAAAATGCGCATGGCTATCTCAGATATGGTCGAAGGTACCGAGAAACCATACAGTCGTGGTGCACCGAAAGTGAGTCCTACGGTCTGGTTTACGATTAATCCCGACAATAAAATCACCCTCAATGTCCAAAAAATCGAAATGGGCCAAGGGATATTGACCGCCCTCGCCCAAATTGCCGCCGACGAACTCGATATTGAGTGGGAGCGCATTCACGTGCGGATGGCCGACACTGGTAGCGGCGTCGACGATGCCAATGGCACCGGCAATAGCGAAAGCGTTGTCTCACATTATTTGCCATTACGTCAAGCCGCCGCCACGTTGATTGTTATGCTCAAAACAGCCGCTGCCAGTCAATTAGCCGTTGCAAGTGACAGCCTCACCATCAAAGATGCAACCATCACCAGTAGCGACGGCCGCAGTCTGACCTTTGGGGAAGTGGTGGCCGCACATAAGGGCGAATGGGTCGTCCCCAAAGACGCACCGGCACTCAAACCGAGCAGTGCCTTTCGCTATATTGGTCAGTCGCAAGCACGGGTTGATTTACCGGCCAAAGTGACCGGTCAAATCAAATATGGTCACGACATGCGCCTGCCCAACATGTTGTGGGGGGTCGTAGCCCGACCACTCAAGTTTGGGGCGACGATTGCCAGTGTTGATCAAAAGGACGCCGCGACTATGCCCGGTGTACGCACCGTAGTCGTCGAAAAAGGATTTGTGGCAGTAGCTGCAGAGACCAAATCCCAGGCCCAAACAGCCCTCAATGCGATGGATATTGTGTGGACAGCACCAGCTATACCAATTACCCAACAAGCCATCGAAAACGCCGTCACCGTGGACCCCAACCAAGGAGTGCTGATTCAACACGATGGTGATCCTCAAGCCGTGTTGCACTACAGTTCGTTGCTGATTGGGCAAACCTACCGCACGCCAATGGCCGTACACGCCCACCTCGAACCCCAAGCCGCGATTGTTGATGTTCGTCCCGACAACGTCGAAGCGTGGGTATCAACCCAAGTACCTGCCGGGATGGCAAGTGGGATTGCAGAAGCGATCGGGCGCAAAGCCAACGAAGTCATCGTGCATCCGGTATTCCTTGGGGGGGGCTTTGGACGGCGACTCGATGCCAGTCTTGGTGCGGAAGCAGCCCGACTCTCGGCTGCCGCCAAGCGGCCCGTCATGGTGCAATGGAGTCGTGCCGAAGAGTTTCGCAACGGCTTTGTACGCCCACCGACACACCATGTAATGCAAGGCAGTGTCAACGAAGAAGGCTTTATCACCGTCATAGCCCATCACCAAGCCAGTGGAGACGTGCTTTTGACAATATTCCCCGCAGTGGTTGGTGATATTTTGGGGTGGGATATTGGGGCAGTACGGGGAGCCAAACTCTACTACACCGCCACAGTAGGCAAGCAAACGGTAGCGCAACGGGTCAAACTCCCCATTGCTACCAGTTTTTGGCGCGGGCTAGGGTTACTCGCTGACGGCTTCGCCATCGAAAGTTTCATCGATGAACTTGCCAAAACGGTCAACATGGATCCCTTGGCATTCCGCCTCAAAAATCTCCCCGACACCCCCTTTGGCAATCGCATGCAGGGTGTGTTGCAAGCGGTGGCTGATTTGGCCAAATGGGGCACGCCACTCCCCGCAGGCCGAGCATACGGGATTGCCTGCTCGGCTGATGCGGGCACCTGTGTGGCCCAAATCGCCGAAGTATCGGTGAGCGACGGCACCATCAACGTCCATCACGTCTATGCCGCCGTCGATGCCGGGTTAGTGATTAATCCCGATGGTGTCAAAGCCCAAACCGAAGGTGGGATCATGATGGGCGTGAGTTCGACCCTCATCGAAGAATTTATGGTGGTCGATGGTGGGGCCGGTGCAGTCAACTTCGACAAATACCCCTTGCTCCGCAATAGTCAAGCACCCGACATCAGCGTCGTGATCGTGGGTGGTGGTGATGAACCTGGCGGTATGGGCGAACCTCCCATCGGCCCGGTGGCAGGGGCGATTGCTAATGCGGTATTTACGCTGACAGGACAACGATTAACGTCTTTGCCATTGCGCTTGCAATAAAAATAAACCGTGATTGTTGGCGGTGATAACACACCGTCAACAACCACAAATCCTATTTGCATTGTGCTCTTTTTCACGCTATAATATCACTCGGTTGGGTCAGTAGCTCAATGGCAGAGCACTCGCCTTTTAAGCGAAGGGTTGTAGGTTCGAATCCCACCTGACCCACCAACCAATCTTTCTTGTGTGTATATGTTTTCAATGTAGCGACTGCTACCTAGAACAGACCGTACCAGCGTTACTACAACGTCCCCAAGGTGAAGCAGATGGAACAGTTACTGTTCCGCTTCAAAAATTACATTCTAGAGGCCACACGTTACAGCCGCAAGCTGTTTTCGCTGGGGATTTTTCATTTACCCCTCCAGCCCCCCACCTCCCGCAATCGGGATGTGCTCCTGCCCACTCGTGGATTCTTGCCGGTTACGGCATTGGCATATGGTGCATGTACGTCATTTGTGAGACAAATAGACGGTCACTCACCGCCAATCCACAGCACGCAGTGGTGCAAACGAGACACGCATGGACAAACAGTCCAAATCCCCGCAACAGGACCACGATTCGTTTAACCCGCGCGGCACATTGTTTTTTGTGCTGATGATGGCGCTCTGCTATGCCATCTACTGGGGTTACATCTGGTTTGTTGTCGTGATTCAGCGTGGATGAGCCTAAAATGATTCACATTCATCGTCTCGAACGCTACTGGATGATTACCATCGACATTGTGATGGGAGGCTTTGTGGCCGACTTGGTGGCAAGTGTGCTGGTGTATGGCGTACGCCTACCCACGCCCGTCGGGCGCGTTGACCCCACTCACCTCGAAAACACCGCTGTCGCCACCCCCTGACTTACCCAAGACAGCGAACATGCCTACACATTACGGGTGGTTGCCAAAATATGGCAGTTTGATTTTGGGGTCAAGGGTCAAATGCCCAAAATCACCTTGCAACATGGCAGCTCGCTCAAAATTGTCGCCACTAGCAAAGATGTCACCCATGGATTTTATGTTGAGCAACACAATGTCAACATGATGTTGGTGCCTAGGCAAATTTCAGAAAACGAAAATCAGACACAATAAGGATCGAGGACATGCCACGCACCTGCGCTGGGTGATGTGCATTGTGCGAGGATATACCACGCACCTGCGCTGGGTGATGTGCATTGTGCGAGGACACCTGCGCTGGGTGATGTGCATTGTGCGAGGACATACCACGCACCTGCGCTGGGTGATGTGCATTGTGCGAGGACACCTGCGCTGGATGATGTGCATTGTGCGAGGATATGCCACGCACCTGCGATTTCAACTTCCTGCTTCCAACGTGTTACACTACACGTAATTGTCATTACTAGGAGCAGGTCATGTCTGCACCCGAATTGCGATCGGCTCGTGTCACCCATGCCATGGAAGATTACCTCAAAGGCATCTATGAACTCGGGCTCGACCACCAACATGTCACTACTTCGTTGATTGCCGAGCGCATGAGCGTCAAGCCGGCATCGGTGAGTGGCATGTTGCGCGTCCTTGCAGACATGCACCTCGTCAGTCATATGCCCTATTACGGGGTGACACTCACGGCCACCGGCCAACAAATCGCCCTCGAAGTATTGCGCCATCACCGCTTGATTGAACTTTATTTGGTCGAAGCATTGGGCTTCAAATGGGACGAAGTGCACGACGAGGCTGACCGACTCGAGCATGTGATTTCCGAAAAATTCGAGGCCCGGATTGCTGATCTGCTTGGTCATCCCACCACCGATCCGCACGGTGCCCCCATTCCCGCAATTGATGGCACGATTCCCCCGCATGCTAGTACTTGTTTGGCTGATATCGTGCCTGGTACGTGTACTCGGATTACCCGGGTGCGCGGCGACAAAGACACCGACCGCCTGCAATACCTCGCGTCACTAGGACTAATTCCAGGTACCGACATTACGGTGTGTAGCATTGCCCCCTTTGACGGCCCAATGACACTCCAAATCGGCGCCCAAACAGTGCCACTCGACCGCCGCCTCGCCCGCCTAATCTATGTCACCCACCATGATGCCCAATAACGGATTACCCCCCACATTTGTGCAATTGATGGTGAATATGCATGGCGCCATGGGACAAGCATGGTGCGATAATCTCCCCCAACATCTCACCAGCTTAAGTACGTTATGGCAAGTCGATATCGGTGAAACATTTCCACTGAGCTACAATTATGTCTGTCGCGCCACCCGGCGCCACGATGGATTACCTGTCGTCATCAAAACATGCCCCAAAAGCAACGAATTTCCTAGCGAGCTCCAGATGCTCCGACATTATGCGGGGCGGGGGGCGGTGCCATTACTCGCTGCCGACGAATCACGCTATGCCATGTTGCTTGCCTATGTGGCGCCGGGGACGACCTTGCATGCCGGGATTCACGATGATGACACGGCAACGATAATTGCCGCCCAGCTGATGCGCCAGAGCATCACACCTGCGCCGAGCAATCACACCATGCCCCATAGCCACGAGTGGGCCAAGGGGTTTAGCAAGCTCCAAACCATACTCGGGCCAACGTGTGCCCCGTTTCACCAGAGCGATGTCACCTGGGCCCAGCAGATTTTTTACGAACTTGGCAATGGGGCAACACCATACGCCCTGCACGGTGATTTGCATCACGACAACATCATCCAACATGGCAATGATTGGTTGATTATCGATCCCCATGGGGTAATTTGTGGTGACAAAGCGTTTGAATGTGGAGCTTTTCTGCGCAACCCCCATGATGTATTACACCACCATCACGATGTGGTGGCCCTCACCCAGCGTCGGATTGCGATTATGAGCGAAATCCTAGTGGTCCCGGCACAACGCATCGCCCTGTGGAACTTTGCGCAGATGGTGCTTTCGGCATGGTGGTGCTACGAAGACAGCGGAGCGGTCGATGACAACGCCATGGCGCTGATTGCACCCTTCCGGACGGTAGCACAGCAATATCGTTGAATTAAGGGGTTACGATGGGACGAACCGGGAGCGTGACGGGAAATAACTGTGATTGCGTATTTGCTTTACCGTAATAACTGAGTACGTAATTTGTGGTTGGCACGAATCCCACATCATCAACCCAAAAACTACTAATCAGCGAATTATCGTTGCTGGTTTGAATCGTAATTTCTACTGATTGGTTTTTATAGGCAGTCAAATTAAACGTCAACGGTGTCCATCTATTGACGGATTTTGTTGTGCATAATTCAATCTTGGTGAGTACGACGTCATTTACAAGGACGCGCGCATAATCATAATAGTTCGTCCCGCTTTTGGCACATATATCAGCTGATTTCGCCAAATAATAGACCCGCAGATAGGGTGCATTCGCTGGTACCGTCACAGTCTGTGAAATAACTGAGGTTGCATAAACCCCATCACTGATCGAATCAGCCCCACCAAACCAGACATAATACGTCCCTGAACGTGACTTGATGCTTGCATCATTGGTCACAAGCCCATCGTATTGATAGTCATAGTTTTGCAATGCCTCATCCCACGTCTGATGCCCCATTTCAAAATCGCCATTGCCCACATGGAGCATCCATTCGGGTTTAGGGGTCATTGTGGGTGATGATGTTGCGGTCCGTGTATTGGTACGGGTTTTGGTACTCGTACGTGTATTGGTCATAGTGCGGGTCAACGAAGGCGTAAGTGTATTCGTCGGCGTCCGTGAAATCGTCGCACTCGGAGTAATCGACGGCGTCAGGGTAATCGTCGGAGTAATTGTCAGTGATGGGGTGAAGGTAATCGTGGGGGTACGCGATACGGTGAGCGTCCGCGATATGGTGAGGGTGCGGGTCGCGGTGGTCGTGCGCGTCGCGGTACGTGTCAACGTCTGCGAGGGGGTGAGTGTCGGTGATGGTGTCAGTGTCTGCGAAGGGGTCAGTGTCGGTACAAATACCTGCGTCACATACGAATCAACCCAACCACGCATACTTACCACATTGGCATAGACACCTGGGTAATTTTCCCTAGCGCATTCTTCACCCCAACTGACGGTACCAAGTAATTTGGGCATCCCGGCATCATTGATGAAAATCGGTCCGCCACTATCACCTTGGCACGAGTCGATTCCTCCTTGGGGACGACCTGCACACATCATACGGTCTGTTACAGCCCCAGGCCCATATTTAATATAATTAACATCACACGCCGCATTCGACACAATCGGCACCGCTACTTTGCGCAAATAATTTGAGGTAGAGCCTTGCCATCTAGTAGTACCCCAGCCACTCACAATCGGCCACGGACATGCATCAGACATGCTTGTTATTGGGCAACGGGAATCACTGGTATTATTTGCAACATACAAGCTACTATCACTTGCCCCAGCCAGACGGATCGGCGCAATCGGACAATTGGCCGCATGCAAATCAACGAGTGGTAAATAATCGCCACAATTGCCTACAAACGTCACCGGTGTATTTAATTCTAACAAAGCAAGGTCGTAGTCTTCGGTACCAGAATTATAATCTGGGTGCACAAGTATGCGTTTGAGTGTAAATGACTGCCGCATGGGACCGTACACCACATGCGTGCCCAAATCAACTTTTAATCCTGAGGCACTCTTCCCATTCACACAATGTGCCGCCGTCAAAACCCACGTCGCACTAATTAACGAAGCACCGCAATATACTGTAGGAGAGCTACCAGGATACAGCAACGCCTGCCACGGGTATTCATGGGGCTCGGTTACGAAGCCACCCACAATCTGTGGCGCACTGACCTGACCAGTAGCGACAGTGCTACTGCTCACCATCACGATAGTCATACAGATTATGCTCAGCCAACGAAACCAACGCATATGCATCATTCCAAACAACATTTTTTGTTACGCTTACTATAACATTGAATGAGGACAATTTGCACACCTAATCACATTTTTTTGGCGTCAAAGCCAACACTCCCACGCATGTAATGCATAGGAGTGTTGACGTATACCTCAAACTATTTAGCGTTTGGTTACTTTGGCGGTAAGGTTTTGTGTGATGCCAAACGATTTGCCATAGTAGCCAAGGATTTCGGTGGGCACTCGGACAAACCCGATATCATCAAGCCACAAACTACTCACAATCGATTCATCGGTGGTAGTGGTAACCGAAAATGTCACCGTCTGGCCAATTTTGGAGGTCAGATCGACGGTCATCGGCTTCCATGTCATTACCGAATTACGCGTACAGAGTTCGAGATTGCCGTTTGCGACTGTCACACCATCGATGGCAATTTGGGCGGTATCATAGCGATTACCACATTTTTCGCCTGATGCAGTCATGTAGTACAAGCGCAAGTAGGAGGCATCACTTTGGACGGTAATTGATTGGCTCAACAGAGATGTTTCGTTATTATTACCACCCAGCCAAGCATAGAACTTCTTCGAACGTGCCTTGATTCGGGCATCATTCATGATGATACTAGGATAATTCGTTGAAGACTCTGTCCAGACAGTATTCCCTGCTTCAAAGTCACCATTCGTCACCCGGGTAAAGTAGTCGGGACGCGGAGTGGTAGTTTTGGTGGCGGTACGCGTCGATGACGGGATGCGCGTGTTGGTAGGAATCCGCGTGTTGGTGGCGGTACGCGTGTTGGTAGGAATCCGCGTGTTGGTGGCAATCACCACGGCAGTTTGGGTCACTGATACAATCGGAGCGGTAGGTTGAGCGGTTTGGGTCGCCGACACCGGTGGAGTACTCGTAGGAATAGCCGTCTGTGATGGTGCAATTGGTTGGGTTGGGACTGCGGTTGGTTGGGTGCCCAGCGGTACATTTGCGGCAATCCAGCTCCGCATGTTTTGTACATTTGAATAGACACCAGGTTTACCCGCTGCCGCACATCCCTCGCCCCAACTTACCACACCAACCAGCTTGGGCGTACTGCCATCGTTGACAAACAACGGACCACCACTATCACCTTGACATGAATCAACGCCACCTTGGGGCAAGCCGGCACAGACCATCCGCGCAGTGATACCACCACCATAGCTCGTGTTACACGAGGCATTTGTCACAATCGGCACCGTCACTTTACGCAATATATACGACACTGCGCCGCTCGAGCTGGTCGTGCCCCAGCCACTCACAATCGCATTCACGCCGGCAGCATACAAAGCACTATCAGTGCTCGCAGCCAAAGTAATCGGCGCAACAGCACTATTGATGGTTGCAGGAGTGGTGAAGTGCAACAACGCCATATCATAGTCTTGGGTATTGCTATTGTATTGAGGATGGACAATGATTTGACTCAAGGTTTTGGTTTGACGGAGGGGGTTACTGCCTTGGATATTGTGCATTCCCAATTCAACCACCAATGTCGAGGCGGTTTCGCCAGCCACACAATGGGCAGCAGTCAACGCCCAACTACTATTGATAAGTGAGGCACCACAATACACATCATTATAATTGGTAGGGTGCAACCAGATCTGCCATGGGAATTCATGTTCGATAGCGATACCGCCACCCACAATGCGTGGGGTAGCTAATTGGCCATTGGCAATCTGGCTACCCACAATCATTGACATAGCAATCACACACATCCAAATCCAACGTATATTTTTCATAGTCATCCCTTTCTGCACACACACATACCTACTTCAATACAAAAGTGACGATATAGTAATGTCATTAGTTCCCGATGGACACTACGTGCGCCAATTTGACAGCACGTTGGTTATTTGGCGGTATTGATACACCAAAGTGCCAAAGCCGAATGCTTACTATGTGGAGCCGGTAGGCAATCTTTGGTGGGCACGCCTAGGGCGTAGGTATAGTCCTATACCAAATACCTATTCACCCGCCACACGAATTATTTTTTAAAAAAATCAACACCAATCACACAAAAAACGCATGTATCCCCATTTGCAGGAGATACATGCGCATTGGCGGAACTGAGATTAGCGTTGCGTAATTTGGGAGATATTTTTTTGTGCCGTAGTAACTGCAGCTCTATAATAGCCAATCACTTCGGTTGCGGTACGGACAAAGCCGACATCATCAATCCAGAGGTGGCTCACCGCAGAATCATCGGTGGTTGCGGTAATCGCCAACGTGACTTTTTTGCCGATAGAACCGGTCAAATCAATGGTAAATGCTTGCCATGTGTTTACCGCTTTACTCGCACACAGTTCAATATCACCATTCGGCGCAGTCACACCGTTGATGGTAATTTGGGCGGTATCATAGCGATTCCCACATGCTTCACTCGACGCCAACATATAGTACACGCGCAAATACGGAGCGTCTGCTTGGACGTTAATTGCTTGGCTGAGTCGTGATGTTTCGTCATCTGCACCACCGAGCCAGGCATAATACGTCCCAGAACGCGCGTTGACGCGGGTATCATTGATAATCAAATCCGGATAATTCGTTGATGCTTCCGTCCATGCGCTATGGCCTGCTTCAAAACTTCCGTTGCCCACACGCGTGGTGTACCCGGCACCTGCAACAGTGGCGGTCTTGACGGCAGTGGCCGTTTTGACAGCCACAGTAGCAGTCTCGGCGACGGTGCTCGCAGTCATTACTGCAGTAGCAGTCTTGGCGCCAGCGGTGGCGGTTTTGACTGCGGTAGCTGTTTTGACAGCAGTGGTGGTCTTGACGGCAGTGGCGGATGGCACAACTGCCGTGGCTTGAGTGGTGAGCGGTACATAGCCAGCAATCCAGCTCCGCAAATTGATGACGCTAGCATAGACGCCTGGCTTACCGGCAGCGGCACACCCTTCGCCCCAACTTACGACACCGATTAATTTTTCCACCCCAGCACTATTGACAATCAACGGGCCGCCGCTATCGCCTTGGCACGAATCAACGCCTCCTTGGGGTTTACCGGCACACAACATTCGATCAGTAATCCCACCAGCGTAATTGGTGTTACAGGTGGCATTCGCGACAATCGGCACGGTGACTTTACGCAGGACATAGGATACTGCGCCATTGGAGCTCGTCGTGCCCCAGCCACTGACAATGGCATTGACGCCAGCGGCATACAACGCCGTATCGGTGCTGGCTGCCAGCGGGATGACGGCCACCGCGAGATTGGTGGTGGCTGGTTTGCTCAATTGGAGCAACGCCATATCATAGTCTTCGCTATTGCTGTTGTATTGGGGGTGCACAATAATTCGGCTCAAGGTAATGGTTTGGCGGTAGGGATTGGTGCCTTTAATGTCGTGAACACCCAATTCCACCACCAGCGTCGCGGCAGTCTCACCGGCAACACAATGCGCTGCGGTAAGCACCCAACTACTATTGATCAGTGATGCACCACAATAGACATCAACGTAGTTAGCAGGGTGCAACCAGACTTGCCAAGGGAATTCGTGTTCGATGGCCACCGTACCACCCACGATTTTGGGTTGGGCAATCGGCATACCACCTTTGAGTTTGTGATGCACTGCAGTATCAACACACAACGAATTGGCCACACGACAACCGACATCAGGCACGAATCGTACCACACCAATCAGTATCGCCACACATGCCACCATACCAAGCAACCACCAACGATAATTGCGCATATGACTCCCTCTCGAGACTACTACATTACATTCATACAATTACACATGCCATACGCAACGACACTGACAAAGTTCTGCAACGTCGACTGGTATCGTGGCAAGATTTTATCTAGGTATTATCAAAAATTGCCATATTTTGACAACATCATACACGCACACAAATCAGCCGTATGGTTGATTTTTTGCATTGAACTACGTACGTGTTACGGTCAAAACGCGATCTGTAAAGTGAAAGTTCCCACGCATCCGCCATTGGCACAACCCATATTGCACACAATCGGTGCTGTACCACACTGACAGCTACGCATATATTATCTGTTATTTTGACGTAGCGTGTGTATTATGTCACATACACAAAGTATTTTCCGCAATATCATCACAAAACGACGAACACGTGCGCTGAATGGTTGCGAGATAGCGCATGATTGTGTACAATTATATGGGTATACAGTAATTTGAGGAGTACTCGCGTGAGCAACGCCAATCACAAACAAAACCGTGCCGACGAACAAGAGAACGAAATATCGCTTGTCGTTGGTTCTTTATTCAATTATTCTCCCGCCGAAGATCGTGAATCATACGAAGAAGAGCGTGAGTGGGTGCAACAACTCCAAGATTCGTTGCGCCAAGAAGGGGTCGTCATTGATTTGATGACCAACCCTGGCGTATCGATTTGGGAAGGTGGCATTCGGCGCTATGGCGACCTCTATCGCCTCAGCCAAGCAGCAGCCTACATCGAACAAGGGATGGACATCACGCCGTTGCTCAACAAAAAATTCACCGAGGAAGAAGACCTCGATCCGATTCTCAAGCAAATCATCGAAGGTGATTTGGATACCCAATTCCCGCACTTTATCAAACCCGACGGTGATCCGTTCTTTTATTTGCCGATTGAATTTGCCGACCCCATCATCATCCCAGTCGAAGCCGAAGAAGGTTTTGAATTCGACGAAGAAGACGAAGATGAAGGCGATGATTTCGTATCGTTTGGGTCAGCACCACGATTACAGCATGAACTTTACCGACTGAACACGTTGTTATTACAGATGGAAGTACCCGCCAATCACCCAATCATGCGCTGTTTGGCATCACTCCGGCAGGCAGCTGAGTTAAGCGTAAGCAATGATTTGCCAATTGTTGTTTGGTAGCACGACGGCCCCCCGCTATGCTATAATGCGACGTTAGTGATAATACACAAGGACGAGCCATTGATGCACGACATCCCTCTCATCCTTTCAGACGTCGCCGATACCTCGCGTGACGACACGCCACGCGAGCGGCGTTATTACGTCTGGACGGTTGGTTGCCAGATGAATATTTCTGACTCCGAACGTCTCGAAAGTGCCTTACAAAGTGTCGGCTATGTACCTGCTAGCGAACCGGGCAGCGCTAGCTTTGTGGTGCTCAATTCGTGTAGTGTGCGTGCCTCTGCCGAAGAACGTATTTTGGGGAAGTTAGGCGATTTACAGCGCTTCAAAAAAGAATACCCCGACATGAAGGTGGTGTTGTGGGGGTGCATGGTTGGCCCCAACAACGAATCAATCTTCAAGGCGCGCTTGCCCATCGTGGACCATTTCGTCTCGCCATCGGCAGTCGACGAAGTGGTGGCCTTGGCACCCAACCCCATCTATAGCATCGATGAACCTGCGCTCCCCGTGGCAGATTGGACCAATCCACCAGTATCGGTGCATGTGCCAATCCAATTCGGGTGCAACATGTCGTGTGCGTTTTGTGTCATCCCACTCCGCCGTGGCAAAGAACGCAGTCGCCCCTTAGCCGAGATTGTCGACGAGGTGACGCGGATTATTGCCCGGGGCGCCAAAGAAATCACCTTGCTGGGACAAATCGTCGATTCGTGGGGACACGACTTACCGGGGCGACCTGGGTTGGCGGATTTGTTGCGGGCAGTTCACGATGTGCCTGGCTTAGTGCGCTTACGGTTTCTGACGTCACATCCCGCCTGGATGACCGACGATTTGATTACCATGATGGCCACATTACCCAAATGCCCACGTGAAATCAATTTGCCCATCCAGTCAGGCCACGACACGATGCTCAAGCGCATGCGCCGGGGCTATACGGTACAACGTTACCGCGAACTCATCGCCAAAATCCGCACGACGATGCCAGACATTTCGTTGTCCACAGACATCATTGTGGGGCACCCCGGCGAAACCGAAGCAGAATTCCAAGCCACCAAAGACTTACTCGCCGAAATTCGTTTCGACAAAGTGCATATTGCGGCATACTCGGCACGGCCAGGCACCCGGGCAGGAACGATGGAAGAAGACCCCGCCATGGCGATTCCCGACGGCATGAAACAATTCCGCCGGATTGAGCTCGAACGGCAACAAGAAATCGTCGCCACCGAGCGCAGTGCCCGCCTGCACGATCAAATCGTCGAAGTATTGGTCGAAGGCGAAAGCAAAGGCAAGTGGCGTGGCCGCACCACCGGCAATGTGTTGGTGTTTTTTGCGAGTCCTGATGATTGGCGCGGCAAGCTGGCCCTCGTGCATATCACCGCGACGAGTCCATGGTCGTTACAAGGGACAGTGTGTGGTGAAGTTGTACCGGCATAATCCCTACATCCGCCTCGGCGGCGATATTGCCACGATCATCGGTATATTGGCATTCGTGAGTGTTGGGGTGGCAGGGGGCATGTTGTGGTGGGCAAACGGGATTTGGCCTAGCCAAATCAGTTTACGGGCACTCGGGACTACTGGGGTATTTGCGATTATTTTACTGCAAAACAGTACATTTGTGGCATGGTCGTGGTGGCGCATAGCAGACAATCAACGTGAGCGCTTAGGGGTAAGCATTAGCGATTGGCCACGAGTTGTTATCTATAGCATTATTGGTGTGCCACTGGTGCTCGCAAGTAATATTGTGGTGGGGGTGGTGTTTGTATTGCTGGGGCTCCGTCAAAACCAAACTGCCGGATATCCATTAATCGCCGGTGATTATGTCGGGCAGCTGGTTTTTTTGATTGCAGCAGCGGTGATTGCTCCACTTGGCGAAGAGCTCCTCTTCCGTGGTTATTTTTGGGAACGTCTGCGCCAACTCGGTGGGGTATACGGGGCAATCATTGGCAGTGCACTGATTTTTGCGGTGGGACATAGTCTATCAGCATCACAAGGGGCAGTCGTCCTCGTCAGCCAAACATTTGTGATGGGATTGGTGCTCGCGTGGTTGCGCCATGCTAGTGGGTCGATATGGGCAGGATCGGTGGCGCATAGTGTCAACAATCTGACTGCCGTGGCAGTCGCCACCTACGTCATAAACCACCCCCAAACCAATGGTATCGACAATAGCATCGCGGTTGCGATTGTGACATATTGTATCAATCATCCACTACTTGGATGTGTACGCGCGAGTTGAGGCGTGGCGAGAAGGAGTCAACGGTGAACAAGAAAGACGAAGCATTACGGCAACGCCGGTATATGCAAAACGAAGCGATTACGTATGCCCGCAACAGCAATTGGGAGGCTGCCATCGATAGTAGCCGCCAATTGCTGTCGAGCGACCCCAACGACATCGAAACGCTCAATCGGCTCGCCAAAGCCTACTTCGAAAACGGCGAGAACGACAACGCCGAACAGACGTACCAACGAGTACTCGAAATCAGCGAACACAACCCCATCGCGCGTCGCATGGTGGGCTTGATTTCGCGCACGCGCTCAGCACCTGCCAAAACTCGTGAATTTGTTGATATGCGTATGTTTGCCATCGAAACAGGCAAATCAACCCTGACCAGCTTGCACATCGATACCGATGCCGAAATCAGCCTTGTACCCGGTGAAAAACTCACTCTGCGCGCCAATACACAATCAAGCAAAATGGCACAAACCAGTGTCGATGTCGAAAGTGAGTCACCAGCGAAATCCTATTTGGATGACGCCATCGCCCTCGACGTATACGACTGTAACGACGTCAATTTGGGGCGCCTCGAACCACGCCTTGCGGCCCGATTGATTCGCTTCATGAAGCTCGGCAACGAATATACCGCAGCCGTATTGAGCCTCAACGAAAAACGTGACCAGATCCAGATCGTCATCCGCGAATCACATCGCAACCCCGACAATCGCCACGAAGTATCGTTCCCCGGCAAACTCATCGACGAGAACGATCGCCGGGTCGGCTTCGATGAAATCGAAGACGATATCGATGATGTTGAATCAGTCGAAGATGACCACGACGATAGCGAACCCGATGCATTTAGTAGTGATGACGAAGACCACGATCGCCTCGATACGCTCGAAACCAATAACGACGCCGACGAAGAAATCGAAGAATAATACCTCTAAAGACGTCTATGCTGGGGGATGCCCCCAGCATGGACGTTTTTGTACCACTTGTCATTTCGCTCCCCGTGCCAATACCACCACATGTACCTGACACGGGCCGGCGTGGTGGATGGCCGCAATCGCCGCTGCAATAGTGGCACCGGTCGTACAAATATCGTCTATCAGCACGATTTGGGTGGGCGGGATGCCCCCTTGCCATACAAATGCACCGGCGACATTCTGATATCGTTGCACCCGATTGAGTTTGGCTTGGGCGGTGGTCTGTCGCACCCGTACGAGTTGTTGTGATAACGGGCGGTGGCGGGTAGTCGCCACCGCCTGCGCCAACACCACCGCTTGGTCATAGCCACGCTGGGCAATGCGCTGGCTCGAACCAGGAATAGGCACAATCACCGCATCGCCACTCACCCACGGTTGTGCCGCCAATAGTTGGCCGAGTGCCACCCCAAGTCGCCGTTGGCGGGCATATTTGACGGCCAAAATCGCCGAACGCAATACTCCTGCATACACAAATGCGATGGTAAAGTGTGCCGCACCACACACCGGTATATCACCACCATACCGCCCAAGTTGTGCAATACACACAGGACACACCAACATCCCAAAGCGGCCACAGCCATGACATTGGTCGGGGAAAAGCAATTGCCATAATCGTTCCCACATGATGTACCTCCTTGAAGTGCTACCGTTTCATGCAATCCAAAAGGCACGCAAAAACCCCTATTGTATCGGCAAAACAATTCAGGCATTTATCATATTCTCATGAGAAACTGCTATAGTGTTAGTAGATTTTTTTATGTGAGTATGTGTAATGGGTAGCGAGCTGTTTCTGATTTTGATGCTAGTCATTGCCAACGGTGTTTTTTCGGGGACAGAGCTTGCGATGGTATCGGCACGACGCGGACGGCTGCAACAGAAAGCCGACGATGGCGATAGCCGTGCCCTCGCTGCACTCGCGCTCCAAGACGACCCCAATCGCTTGTTATCGACCGTACAAGTAGGCATTACCGTGATTAGCACGTTGACCGGTGTCTTTGGAGGGGCAAGTATTGCCGCACTAATCACTCCGTTTGTGGCGACAATTCCGTATGTCGGTAATCAAGCAGACACTGTTTCGTTGGTACTTGTGGTGTTGGGATTATCCTATTTGTCACTCGTGATTGGCGAACTCGTCCCCAAACGGATGGCGCTACAACATGCCGAATGGATTGCCGTGCGCATGGCCGTCCCGATGACGATTATCTCGACCGTCACGCGCCCATTAGTGGCGATTTTGACCGGCTCCACTGAAGTCTTATTACGCGTGTTTGGACAACACACCACCAACAACAGTGCCGTCACCGAAGACGACATCCGCCAATTGGTGCGCGAAGGCACCCAAAGTGGCGCCGTCGAGCATCACGAACGTGAAATCATCGAAAGTGTGTTTAGCCTCGGTGATTTGACCGTACGCCAAGTCATGACACCCCGTACCGACGTGTATGGACTCGATGCCAACGCCTTACTCAACGATGTGGTTGATGATTTGCTCAACAGTGGGTTTTCGCGGGCACCGGTCTACGAAAAAGACCTCGACCACGTGGTGGGCGTCGTGCATGCCCGCGACATTTTGCGCTTGGTGCGGAGTGGCGAACTCAATGTGGCCGTGCGAACCGCCATGCGCCCACCGTTGTTTGTGCCCGAACAAAGCCGCGCCGCTACCTTGCTGGCGTTGTTCAAAAAAAACCAACAACATTTGGCCGTAGTGGTCGGTGAATTAGGGACGGTCGAGGGAGTCATTACCCTCGAAGATGTACTCGAAGAAATCGTCGGCGATATTGCCGACGAATACGACGATGTCGCATCGCAACATATTGTGAAGCGCGACGATGGCTCTTTTTTGGTTGATGGGATTACCAGCATTGACGAAGTCGTGCAACGCACTGAGTTAATCGTCCAAGACGCCGATAGCGCACGGTTTGATACTTTGGCCGGGTACGTGCTAACGCTCCTCGGCTATATTCCCCAAGCAGGTACTGTTGTTGATGCTCACGGCTGGCGACTCGAGGTCATGGACATGGATGGCCTCCGCATCGATAAAGTGTTGATTCGCAAACAATAAGCAATCGTCATTCGATTCAGTTTGACAAAGAAGGAAGAAAAAATGCACGTCATCATCGCAGGCGCGGGACCGGCTGGATTCGCCACCGCAAAGTGGCTCAATGACCGTGGCTACCAAGTCACCTTACTCGAAAAACGCGACGTCCCCGGTGGCAAAGTATCGGCGTGGCGTGATGCCGACGGCGACTGGGTCGAAAGTGGCTTACATGTCTTTTTTGGCGCTTATCACAACTTACTCGACTTCCTTGCGGAAGTCGATTTAGCGGATAGTTTTGATTGGAAGCCGGCGGAGATGATTTTTGCCCTGCAAGGAGGCAAATATGCCTCGATTGAATTCGTCAAAGGCTTACCCGCACCACTCAATGGACTGATGGGCGTCGCCAAAAGCGAACTGATGACTTTTGGTGAAAAACTGCGTATGGGTCGGGGGCTCATCAAGCCGATTTTCGGCTCACAAGCCTACCTCGACAAACAAGCCAACATCACCTACAAAGAATGGCATTTGGCCAATGGCATGGGACAAAGCACCATCGACAAAGTGATGGATGCCATGGCTTTGGCGCTCAATTTCCAAAAATGCGACACCGTGTCAGCCAAATTAGTGCTCACCGCGTTGCTCCATTTCGCCAAAGAAACCAATGCCCCCATGATGGGGTTGGTCAAAGGGTCACCCCAAGAACGCTTGTGGGATCCCTTGATGGCCCGCTTACAAGGCAAAGGGGTCAACATTCGTTTCAACAGCAAAGTGGCTGATTTTTTGCATGATGAAGCAGCCAACAAAGTCAATGGTGTACGCCTCGAAAACGGCGAAGAAATCCACGCCGACTTGGTGGTATCAGCCATGCCTGTGCATAGTTTGCGCAAAATTTTACCGGCGTCGATGCGTAAACATGCGGTACTCGACAACCTCAAGTATCTCAAGGGGCAACCGGTGATTACGGTGCAACTTCATTTTGACCAATTCGTCACCGACGTCAACAACTTGATTTTCAGCTCGGGGACGCACATTAGCGTCTACGCTGACCTCACTCGGGTATCGCCAGACTACCACCAAGGCCGCGGTTCGATTATCGAATTGGTGGTTGCACCAGCCGAAGAGTTAATGCGCCAGAGCGATGCCGACGTGATTGCCACCGTACTCAGCGAATTCAGTGAGTTACACCCACTGGCACGCACGGCCAAATTGCTCAAATCACACGTGGTACGCATCCCCAATTCGGTCTATTCGGCGCGCCCAGGAGTCGAGCAATACCGTCCCGACCAAGCCACCCCCATCACGAATTTCTTTTTGACGGGTGATTACACCCAACAAGAGTTTATGGCGTCGATTGAAGGTTCGATTCGCAGTGCGCGCCGAGTCATCGAACGCATTGATCAGGCCCAGGCTAACGGGATTCTTTAGTGGGACAGCGTCCCACCCAGTGTAATGAGGTCTAGCATGTCGCTACCTGAGCGCGTCATCCACGGTCGCTACCGCGTGATATACGCCATCGATGAACAAGCCGGCGCAGCGGTTTTTTGTTGTCGCGATGACCAGAGTGGTGCGTTGGTTTATGTGGCCGAATGGACCACTAACGACGCCACACTGCAACAGCAGCTGAGTCAACAGAGTGCACGCGTTGCGACCATCAGTGATGCAGCATTGTTGCCACTCATCAGTCATGCCATCACCGACACCGGGTTTATTGCGGTAAGCAGTGCCCCCCAAGGACACGATTTGGGGCAAACGGTACGGATGCGCAACGGTGCCTTGACGCAAACCGAAGTCACTAGCCAAATGACCCGTATTCTCGCAGTGGTACGCCAACTGCATAGCCAAACCCCGGCGATTTATCTCGGTACCCCAGCCCCCAGCGACATCATCGTCCGTGATGATGGTCAATGGATGCTAACGCCATTTGCGATGATTCGCGGTGCCAGCACCACCGCCACTCCCTACCGGGCGCCTGAAGTACCCACCAGCGGCTGTAGCCCAGCGAGTGACATGTATGCCATCGCAGCCTTGGCTTATTTTGCCAGCACCGGCATAGCACCACTCACCCCCGAAGTCCAAGCCAGTGGCGCCAAACTGATTGCCCCCCGCACACACAATGCAGACTTAAACGAAATGTTTGAGCAAGTATTGCTCCGTGCCTTACAGACCCGGGTATCAAATCGGTATCAAAGTGCCGCCGAAATGCAGATTTCACTCGATACCATCCAAACCCTCGGCACCCGTGAGCCTGGTCCCGGCGTCGACGGCAATATCCTCACCGCAGCACCGACACCGGTAGTCGAAAGCAAACCGGCGAATAGCGTCCTCGCAGGCAATTACACCCCACCAGCTGCTGCCACTACAGTCCCCGTCGTACAATCCGGCGCATCATCAAGTAACATGCGGATTGGCTGTTTGGTAGCGGCAGCGATTACCTTGACGATTTTGGCGGTCATGCTCTGTATTGTGCTGGCATTGGTAGTGCCTGGAAGTCCATTCCGATCGTTATGGGGAGGAAGCTTCGCAAGTTCTTTTAATTTCGCTGTCACGACCCCCACGCCCGAGCCGAGCAGTAGCAAGGCCATCGTGGCAGCGACGCCCACCCGCATCCCGACCATCACGAGTAGTAACAAAGCGATTGACGACACAAACGCAGCAAATTTACAAGTAAGTAACGTCATCACCAGTACTACCTTTGGTCCAGCGGCGTGGGCACCCAACGGGCAAGCTATTGCCATTGCGGCCGGCGATAGTGTTTCGATCCACGAAGTCGAACAATTCAGCGAAACAGCCGTGTTTCGTGGGCATGTGGGCAATGTCACCAGCCTAGCGTGGTCTCCTGACGGGCGCTACCTCGCCAGCGGTGCGAGCAACGATTCCATCATTCATGTCTGGGATGTCACCAACAATGTCGAAGCCTACACGTTGCGGGGTCACGAGGGCTGGATTCGCAATATTATTTTCAGTCCAGACGGCAAACGCGTGGCGAGTGGCAGCACCGATTTGAGCGTGCGGATTTGGGATACGGCGAGTCAACGCACCGTATTTACCTTGACCGGCCATACTGACTTGATTGGCGGGATTGCCTGGTCACCCGATGGCAAACGCCTCGCCACCGCCGCACGTGACGGCACCGTACGCATGTGGGATGCCACCACCGGCCAGCCGATCGATGAATTTGCCTTCCAGACACCCATCAATGCCAATGACCCACAAAAAAACCGCTATTGGGCCACGGGGCTGGTCTGGACGCCTGACGGTAAGTCGTTGTTTGTGGGCGCAACCAATGGACTCGTCACCATGCTCAATGCGGAAGCGGGCCAAACCACCCGCACCTTGAGCGGGCATACGAGCTGGATTACCATCCGCGGCTTGCAACTCAACGCCGACGGCACCGTGTTGTATAGCGCAGGGCTAGATGGAATTATTTGTGTGTGGGATGTCGCCACCGGCACCCAAAAAGCGACCTACAACCAACACCAGTTGAGTATTTTTGGGATATCACTAGAGCCTAACGGCGACCGACTAGTAAGCACCAGCGACCAAGAAGGGCGCTTGTTGATTTGGGACATGGTCAACCAGCAAATCATCGGCACCTTCCGCGTAGGGCAAGGCATCCCCACGGGCATCCGCTATTCCAATGACGGAAAAGTATTGGCGGCGAGTGGATTTAATGGCATGTTGCGCCTACAACAAACCGATAAATCGGATAATTTGTTTTTGGCGGGGTTGACCGGCGTCGCCCAAAACATCGCCTTCCTGGGCACGAATCGCTTTGCCATGATTACTGCGAGCGATACCGTCAGCCTCTACACACCAGAATCAAGCACCCCTCAAGCCATCCAAGGACTCGACGGCACCCCGTTAGCGCTGGCTGCCGATCGTGACGGCAAATATCTCGTAGTGGGCACCAACACCACCATCCAAGTATGGCGTGGTGATGCGATGGGCACTCCGTTTAGCCTACAAACCACCCTCACTGACATATACGTGGCCGAATTCAGTCGCACAGGGAGCGTATTGGCAGTAGTTGGTGCCGGCGACAAACCGGGGTACGAAATCTGGGATGTATCGTCGCGCTCGTTGCTGTTCCATAGTGACGAAGATATAAGCGCTATTGACTTCTTGGCTGATGCTCAACAAATCGTGGTGTTGACCGCCAAAAACGTCATTGAAGTGCGCCCACTCAATGCCGTCACGGCGAGTGCAACCATCACCAGCAGCGCAACAGCAGGATTTGCCGCCGTCAAAGTCATCCCCGGCAGCAATTTATTGGTGGCTGCCGATTACGTCGGGAGTATCACCTGCCACACCCTTGATGGCAAAATCGTCGCCACCCTCGGGCAAGGCGACGGCATTACCGCCCTCGGGGTCAACCCCGATGGGACAGAAATTGCCGTGGGCAGGCGTGACGGTAGCATCGCCCGCTATGCAATTCCCTAATACGAGCATTGTGCGTGGAGTCGCGACGCACCTACAATTGTTGGCGGTACACTATATTTCCGAATTCACTTTCTCATTCAGACTTCACGCTTCCGACTTCATAAACCTGTTATATTAATCACAGATGCCAAATATCAACCAAAAGCGAGGACGATATGGCCAAACCCAAACTTATCATTGTCGGTGCTGGACCAGGTGGACTGACCTCAGCCATGCGCTTTGCCAAAGCCGGCTACGACGTCCACCTCTACGAATCCGAAGATCGCCCAGGTGGGCGCACCCGCGGTTTCAACAAAGACGGCTATTACTTCGATACCGGCCCGACGATTTTGCAGGTACCACGAGTCTATCAAGAATTATTTAGCGACTGTGGCTTGCGATTCGAAGATTATGTCACGCTCAAACGGGTCAGCCCCAATACCCGCTTAAAGTTTTGGGACAACAGCATCCTCGACCTCGACTCCAACCTCGACAACTTCCGGGCGCAACTCGCCGCATGGCGTGACGATTTGCCCGAGGCTTTTGACCGCTGGTATGCCGAGCACATCCGCAAAAACGTGATGGGCTACGGGCCCTATTTGGGCACGCCGGTGCGCTCGATTTTGGGCTATCTCAACCCCAAAGAAATCTGGCAGGCGCTGGGCTTCCGCCCGTGGGAGACGTTGTACGATCATTTTTGGAATTACTTCAAAGATGAGCGCCTCGTCTATGGCTTGAGTTACCCCGCCAAATATTTGGGCATGCACCCCACCAAATGCGCCAGCGTCTTTAGTTTGGTGGCCTGGTTGGAGTTCGAAGAAGGCATTTGGTATCCCGAAGGGGGCTTTGGGGCTTTGGTGCAAGGGTTTGCCAATGCGGCCCGCGACCTGGGCGTGACCATCCACTACAACACCACGGTGAGTGGTGTGCTCACCACCCAAAACAAAGTGCGGGGGATTCGGTTGGCGAGTGGCAAAGAGGTCAGTGCCGAGATTGTCGTGCTCAACGCCGATTTAGCGCATGCCGTCACGCATATTTTGGCACCCAATCAACGCGGACCCTATACCGACAAAAAACTCAACTCGATGCGCTTTTCGTGTTCGACGTTCATGCTGTACCTAGGGATCGACAAAAAATACCCCGATTTGGCGCATCATCAACTCTATTTGTCGGAACATATCCGGAGCAAAGAAGCGCCGTATATCGACGATTCAGCCCTTGATGACAGCGACCCGTCGTTTTATGTGTGTAATCCCACCATCATCAACCCGGCTAATGCGCCAGAAGGGCACAGTACGTTGTTTGTGCTGGTCCCCATCCCCAATACCGATGGCGGCATTGATTGGAAAGCCAACAAGCAACGCTACCGCGACTACATCATCGAGCGCATGGCACTGCTAGGGTACGACGATGTGGCCGATCATATCGTCAGCGAAACCTGCTATGTGGCCGAGACGTGGCAAGACGAATTCCACGTCTTCAAAGGCGCGGCGTTCAACCTGAGTCACAACTGGGGCCAGCTGGGACCATTGCGCCCGCACATCCGGGCCGACTGGATGCCAGGGCTCTACTTTGTGGGTGGCGCCGTGCACCCCGGTAGCGGCCTGCTGACCATCCTCGAGGCCGCCAAGAGTGCCGTGCACTTTGTGGGCCAGGATCATCCGGTGGCGGGGTAAACGTCATAATCATTCGTTCAATAGAAGCTCCGCTGAATCGATATTTTGTCGATTCAGCGGAGTTTTTAGTATCACCATAAACCTACGGATTCAGCGCGTTGCCTTTAGCGCGATATTCAACAATATAGTGGCGCATTTTTTCGCGGAAGTAGGGGTCGCTAATCACCGCATCACACGGATAATTGTTGCCACCCACCCAGCCGCCCCGTAGCATGTAGCCAAGGCAGCGCTCAGTGACCGGATTATCAGGCTGGCCGGTGTGCCACAAAAACAAATTGCGGTTGACCGCACTGTTTTTGGCAGCACCTACCATCCAGCGGAATTGATGCTGTGGGTTGAGGTCATGCCCCCCCAGCCACACCCCATTACCATCAAGCCATGGCACCCGATTAATCATCATGGTACGCACACAATAATCCTCGCCGCCCACCGTGATAGTGGCCAAATTCCCTTTGACCCCTTTGTAGGCCCGCGTGGTAGCAAAATACTCGGCTTCCGCCCAGCGCAAATTTTGCCAATGCTTGACCAACTCAAAGCGGTGCGCCACCCCGTCGCTGCCACGCCAAAAACAGCCCGTATTGGGGTTGAATTGCACAATCGGCGCCACTGCGCGCAAAGTATCGGCATGGATGACCGTACTCAATGTCAACGCCAATAACCAACAGGTTGCAATGCGCATGATGATTTTCATAGCGGATTCCCTTTCGCAAAAACACCGCGGTAAGCACAAATACGCGTATCACGCTACCTTTATGATACGCTTAATTTCATCCAAATCAACCGCGGCCATCTGATAACTTGCAAAGCGCCGAAACCACGTCGCTTGGCGGCGCGCAAAAGCATGCGTGTCGAATTTGATCCGTTCCACCACCGTAGCCAGCGTCGCTTCGCCGGCGAAATAGGGCATGAATTCGCGGTAGCCGATTCCCGACATGGCCGGCAATTCCCAGCCATATCCCGTCGCCCGCAACGATTCGACTTCGGCTAGCAGCCCGGCTTGTAGCATGGCGTCGACGCGCTGATCGATGCGAGCATACAGCGTGGGTGTGTCACTGGTCAACCAAATCACCCGCGGTGCAAAGGTCAATTCTTGGCGTTGGCGCAACTGCGAAAAAGGCTGGCCGGTGCTCAGACAAACCTCGAGCGCCCGAATCACTCGCCGCACATTGGTGGCATGGATAGTCGCGGCTGCCACCGGATCAAGGAGCTGCAACTGGGCATACAAATCAACGCCCCCGTCGCGGGCAGCCCGCACTTCTAATTCGGCCCGCAACGCCTCGTTGGGGGGTAATTCGGGGATACTCCAGCCTTCGAGCAAAGCCGCCAAATATTGCCCCGTGCCCCCCACCACCATCGGTAATCGTCCGCGGGCCGTAATGGCGGCAATCTCGGTCAGGACGGTGTCGCGGTATTGCGCCAAGGTAAACACCTGATCGGGCGCCACCACATCGATCAGATGATGGGGCACCTGCGCCAATTCAGCACTGGTCGGTTTGGCCGTGCCGATATCCATCTGGCGGTAGATTTGGCGTGAATCGGCCGAAATGATTTCGCCATCATGCTGCGCCGCCACCGTCAGCGCCAAGGCACTTTTGCCTACCGCTGTTTGGCCAATAATAAACAGTACCGTTGGTTTGGTCACACCTTTATTCCTTTGATGCTGGTGGTGGTTGCGGCAGAGAGACGATGCGCCGCACTTGGCGCACAAATTGGTCACGGGGCAAGGTCACACGGTGCTGGCATTGCAGACAACGCAGGCCGATGTCGACCCCTACCCGCACCACCTGCCAAGTGGCACCGCCACAAGCGTGCGGTTTGCGCAGTGCTACCTGCATGTCGAGGACTATTTCATGCGTCGCGATCGGCATCGTGCCACAACTCCTGGGTCTGACCCTGCAAATGCTGGTCGCGGGCAAACAAGGCATCGACCCGACGCCGATAACGGGCATTGATTTCACGCAGGGCCGCTTCGGCATCGATATCGTGGAGCATGGCGCTAGTAGCCAAATCAAACAACTGCGCTCCCAGTTGGTCGGCAGTGAGGGTTGGCACGACGGGGTCGGTGATGGTCACGCCATGCCGTTTTGATTTGTTGAGCAAGGCCATCGTCGCCGTCAAGGCGGGCAACGCCAACGGCACTCCTGCCAAGGGGCTTTTGGGGGTAGCACTGCCCGCTTCACTTTGTTTGATGCGGTACCAGTTTTGCAACACCGCTTCGCTATCGGCGGCCGACACATCACCAAACACATGGGGATGCCGGCGGATAAATTTGGCCGTCACTTGGGTATAGACATCGCCCATACTAAAGCGCCCCGCTTGGCGCGCCATTTCGGCCTGCATCAAAATATTGAGCAAGACATCGCCCAGTTCTTCGAGTAGGCTGGCATCATCGCCACGGTCGAGGGCATCGATAGCTTCGTAGGTCTCTTCGAGCAAGGTACGGCGCAACGATTGGGGCGTTTGTTCGTGATCCCACGGGCAGCCACCCGGCCCTAGCAAGCGCGTAATCACATAGCCGATACCATCAGCACTACGTTGGTTGGCCAGCGGCTCGGCTGCCGCGAGATAGAGCGTCACCGGGAATTCACGCACCAGCACCGTGGCATCAATCAACGTGCCATGTTGCACATGCCCGTCGCCATGCACCACTGCCACCGGGTGACTAGGCATATAGGCCTGCTGGAGCTGGAGCACCACCTGTTGCAACAGCTGCATACTATGCACGTTGGTCAGCCAGGCCGCACTACCGGGGTGCACCGGCAATGGTGCGACCGGATGGGCATAGGGGAATTTGGCATGGAACGTGGCCCACGAATCGCGCTCATCCTCCTGCGCCACCAAATCGAGGGCATCACAATACTGTACGCCCGCAGTGGTCGGCATTACTCCTACCGCCATATGCCATTTTTCATTGGGAAAAAAACTTGCGGCCAGCGTGAATTGGTGGGGTGCTTGCGCACCCAACAGGCGTACGCTGGCATCAGCCAACAAAGGATACCCGGGCACCAAATACACCACATCACCGGGTAAAGCCAATAGCTGCGTGACAATCTGCTGGGCAGCGGCAGGGGAATCGAGCACGGCATCAAATGTACCGGTCAGCGTCACCCCTGCCAACGCCGGGTGGTGTTGGGTGCGGGCGTACCACGGCAACTGCCGTAATTCATCCGCTATAGAGGGTAATTGGGTAGCCGCTCCAAGTCCTATGATGGTAATCATCGTTATTGCCTTTATTTTTATGTCAACTATACATGATAAAATAGCAATCGCAATCTCTGGTTATTATACGGCGTACACTGCCCCCCGTCACCGCAGGCACGGTGATACCAAAAAAGCCCACTCGTGCAGCATCTGCACAAGTGGGCAACACACACGACATATTACGGCGCAGGCGTGGCGGTTGGTGCCGTTGCGGCATCGACCGTCGGGGTCAAGGCAACTTCGGTGGGGGCCACTTCGATGCGCTTCTCGTCGGTGGCTTTTTTGCGTTCGGCGTCGATGAGCTTGGCGATTTCTTCGCTACGACGTTGGTTGATAGTCGAGGGCAGGCGGTTGGCGATTTCGCTGTCGATGTTGGCCATATCAAACTGGCCACGCTCTTCGCGACCCAACAATTTGATGACGTGGAAGCCAAATTGTGATTTCACCGCTACTTGCGTGAGTTCACCAACCTTGAGGTCATCAAACAAGGCTTTTTCGAATTCGGGCACAAAGGCACCTTTGCCCACCCAACCCAAATCGCCACCGTTGTCTTTGCTACCGGGGTCGGTGGAATATTTGGCGGCCAAGGCAGCAAAGTCACCGCCCTTATTAAGTTCGTCGATAATCGATATTGCAACCGCCTCATCGGCCTCGGCCACCAAAATATGGGCGCCATGGGCTTGGAGTTCTTTTTTGGCGGCTTGGGCTTCGAGTTCAGCGCGGATTTCGAGCGTCATGGTATCCGTGGTAACCAAGGTTTCGGCCAAGCGTTTTTGCACCAAGAAGTAGGTACAAAACTCGCGAAACCCTTCGTCTTTGGAGTCCTTGAAGCCGAGTTGGTCGCTAATCACCATGTCGAAATCATCTTTGGAGTTTTTGGCGACTGCGGCGCGGAACTCTTCGACCTGAGCATCCACTTCACTGGTGGTCGCCGAGATTTTTTTCTGAGTGGCCAAATCAATCAACACATTTTGTACCACAAATTGCTCGGTGATTATATAGGTCAATTCGGCACGGGTGGGTTGTTTGGCACTCGGATCGGGGTTTTTCTTCATGCCTACTTCGAGACGCTCAATCCGGGCAGTCAATTCCGTTTTGGTCAATACCTTGGAATTAACCCGCGCTGCCGGGGGATTGACGAGGTCCATAGGATTGCCACAGGCCACGAGGAACATCCCCACTACCAACAAACTTACCCATCGTACGACACGCTGCATGGGGCAGCTCCTCTCTGGATGGCAACCATGTTGCCGTATATCTGCTTAATCGTCGCCACCGTCGCTGTCGAGTGACAGCACCGCCATAAAGGCCTCTTGGGGGATTTCGACGTTGCCGACCATCTTCATGCGCTTCTTGCCTTCTTTTTGCTTTTCGAGCAATTTGCGCTTGCGGGAAATATCGCCACCATAACATTTGGCCAACACGTCTTTGCGCATGGCCCGAATCGACTCACGGGAAATAATCCGGCTGCCCACCGCCGCTTGGATCGGCACTTCGAACATTTGGCGGGGGATGAGTTTGCGCAAGCGCTCGACCAACTGCTTGCCTTGGTGGTAGGCGTTGTCTTTGTGGACAATCAACGACAAGGCGTCGACGGGGTGGTGGTTGACCAACACATCGAGTTTGACCAACTCCGAGACTTGGTAGCCGGATAACACATAGTCCAGTGAGGCATACCCTTGGGTACGCGACTTGAGTTGATCATAAAAGTCAATCACGATTTCGCCCAAAGGAATGCGGTATTTGAGCGCTACGCGCTGAGGGTCGAGGTGGTCCATCGCTTCAAAGACGCCGCGCTT
>JBBAWW010000003.1:0-1894 GCA_040397035.1 Roseiflexaceae bacterium
GCTTTTCCTTTGTTTTTGATAGTGATATACCAAAACTATACGGAAAAGCCATTTTCATGCCACTTTCAATTGGCGCAGGTATTGGGTATTGGTATTGTATTCATATTGATTAAAAAGAGGCCATTATGCGCATCGTATTTGTTGGTGCTGGGAGTCATATTTTCACCCGGCGACTAGTGCGCGATGTACTAAGCTTCCCCCGTTTAAGTCATGCAGACATTGTATTGCATGACATTGACGATGCACGACTTGCCCATGCCCATTTCGGAGTACAGCGGATTATTGCTGCCGGGCAATACAAAGCCCAAGTCACTGCCACCACGAATCTCGAACAAGCAATCACGAATGCCGATATCGTCGTTACCACCATTGCCGGGTCGTTTGATCAATGGCGCCACGATATCGAAATACCGGCCAAATACGGTATCGATTTAAATATTGGAGACACCCGTGGTCCGGGAGGGATTTTTCGCTTTTTACGCTTATACCCTGCCATGCAAAAAATTGTCCGTACTATCGAGCGCTACGCCCCTACCGCCACCCTACTCAATTACACCAATCCAATGGCGATGTTGTGTGGTGCGTTGAGTCGCACCAGTACCATTCCGATTGTTGGGTTATGTCATAGTGTCCAAGGCACAGCCGAAATGATAGCGCGCTGGATTGGTGCCCCCATGAACGAAATCAGCTATACCTGCGCTGGTATAAATCATATGTCGTGGTACTTGTCGTATACCTGGAATGGCATCAACGTCACGCCGATTTTGCGCCAACTCATGGATAATCCCGTGATTTATAACGAAGAAATCGTCCGCAACGAACTATTTATGGCACTCGGATATTACACCACCGAATCAAGCGGACATCATTCCGAATATAACTGGTGGTTTCGTAAACGCCCTGAACTTATCACCCAATATTGCACACCAGGTACAGGCTGGAATCCAGGCGCGTCGTATGCAGCCCTCAATTGGTACCAAGCCCATATGAATGATTGGGAGCAAGAATCCGCACAAGAACGTACCAACCCCGCACCAATTGACTTGCACCCAAGTAATGAATACGCCGCAGCAATCATAAATGCACTCCATGGCGGTGACGTATTTAAGTTTAATGGCAATGTGCCAAATCGCGGCTATATCACCAATTTACCGGTGGGTGCCTGTGTCGAAGTGCCGGTTTATGTCGATAATCATGGCCTACACCCACTACCCATTGGCGATTTGCCTGCATCTGTCACAATGTTGACCAATCTCAGTAGTCAAATCGAAGAAATGGCGATTGCCGGATGCGTAAATGGGGACCCGTTGCTCATCTATCAAGCAATTTGCCACGACCCACTAACGGCAGCCCGCTTATCATTACGTGAAATCCGCACGATGGTCAATGAAATGTTCGCCCAATCACAACCCTATTTACCCCACTTCGGCGCTCATCAGGTGTAATCACATAATTAAAAACATTGACTCGTTAATTGCCTGCGTATATTGGCTTGTACGCAGGCGATTTGATTTTTCTATCCACATATGTGCCCTAAGAATCCTTTATAATAAATATATAAAACAATAATTACCAACCCGTAGGAATCTACAATGTATAACAATAATAATAGTAAAAACAACATGGGGTGTTGTTTGTTTGGATTGGTCGCAGGGCTTATTACCGGGATTGTGTTATTAATCTATCGTATCTTCCAATTTCTCTGGCCACTAATGCCCTGGATTATTAAAGGGCTCTATTATTTTATTGCGTGGCCGTTTTTGGCATTTGAATATAGTTGGAATCGTGGTGGTTACTGGCGGATTGCTGCCGTCGTCGCCGCAACATTGTTTGGGATCGTCATGTTGGTAGCAGTACTCACTGCCCCATCACCGACACCCAAACCCATCGCGAC
>JBBAWW010000003.1:1994-6888 GCA_040397035.1 Roseiflexaceae bacterium
GACTGCACCTGTTGCGACGACTGCACCTGTTGCGACGACTGCACCTGTTGCGACGACTGCACCTGTTGCGACGCAAGTCATCGAAACGCCCACCCAAGAAATTTCACCTATCACACAGAGCGCGACAATTCCCCAAGATGCAATTCCCGTGCGCGTAATCAAAGTAACTGATGGCGATACGATTCGTGTTCGACTCAATACACAAGATGTCACACTCCGATTGATTGGGATGAATACTCCTGAAACGGTCGATCCGCGTAAACCAGTCCAATGCTTTGGCAAAGAAGCATCGGCATATGCCAAAACGCTCTTGAATAACACGACGGTATATATATCGGCAGATGCCACCCAAGGTGACACCGACAAATACCAGCGGTTACTGCGTTATGTCTGGCTTGAGGATGGGCGCATGTTTAATCTACTCATGATTAATGAAGGATATGCGTTTGAATACACCTACAATACCCCCTACACCTATCAGGCAGCATTCAAATCAGCCCAAGCTGATGCCCAACAAGCCCAACGCGGCTTGTGGTCGCCCACCACCTGTAATGGGGTCGCCTCTGACATTATCCCGGTGCCCTAATATTTGATTAGCGTGCCCTGTTGTTATTACCCACAAAAGGAGTGATGAGTCGTGAAATTGCAAATCTCTCGGATGGTTTGGTGGTGGTGTGCCGGTATCAGTATGCTATTTGGGCTGTTCGGCCCACCCCCTATGAGTCAGGCTGCAAATCGGTGTTTTGCCGAAACAGGACAGTGCATTGATGGGCAAATCCGGACGTTTTGGGAAGGTCAAGGGGGGATTTCGATATTTGGCTTCCCAATCGCCGCATCCACCACTACCACTGTGGATGGCCACACGATTGTAGCCCAGCTCTTTGAACGCCAACGGATCGAATATCATACAAATAATCTTGCACCATATGATGTATTGTTAGGGCGTGTCGGTGCGGACACCCTCACCGCACAAGGACGAGATTGGCGCACATTTCCACAAAGTGGCATTGTACCCAATTGTCGTTATTTTGCTGCCACCAATCAAAGTGTGTGTGGCGCTATTTTGCAGCGCTGGCTATCCACTGGGATTGAATTCGATGGGAAGCCAGGCTTCAGTGATGCAGAACGACTCGCACTCAACGGTATCCCGTTGTCAGGGCTTGTGCGCGAAACACTAAACGATGGACGACAATACCAAATGCAATGGTTTGAACGCACACGGATTGAATTACACCCTGAAAATCGCTCCCCCTATAACGTCCTTAACGGATTACTCGGGAGTGCAAGCATCGCACCAAATCAATTTGCATCACCCATCAATTCACCTAGTCAAGCAATTGCCACTGCCACCGTGCCGCCGGTCGTTGTCTCAAATCCCACGAATTCCACCATTCCCGTGCGTGCAATTAAAGTCAAAGTACTGCGGGTCGTCGATGGCGATACCATCCATGTATTACTCAACAACAAAGATGTCACCATTCGTATGATTGGGATTGATACCCCTGAAACCGTTGACCCACGCAAACCAGTCCAGTGTTTTGGCAAAGAAGCGTCGAATCATGCCCGTCAATTACTCGATGGCACCACCGTCTACCTCGAACAAGATAAGAGCCAAGGTGATTACGACAAATACAATCGTTTGTTGAGTTATATCTGGATGTCCGACGGTCGATTATTTAATCAAGTGATGATTGCCGAAGGCTATGCCTTTGAATACACCTACAATCTCCCCTACAATTATCAGACCCAATTCAAATCAGCCCAACGCAATGCCCAAGATCAACAAATCGGGTTGTGGTCTCCCAATACGTGTAATGGTCTCCATGGCGTTATCGCAGCCACCGCAACGACTATACCGATTATCAGTGGCGGTGGTAGTAGCAATGGTGGCGGCAGTACAACTATAGATGCGGACTCCGCACCATGCTTCGTTGGCCAAATCAAAGGAAACCGCCGCTCCATGATTTATCATGTCCCTGATGGGGCTTTTTATGCCAAAACCTATGTCGCGGTGGATTGCTTCGATAGTGAATCAGCAGCCATTGCCGCAGGCTACCGCCGGAGCAAACGCTAAAATTGCCCGATACCCACTCCTCTCGTATAATCAGCACGTCCATCAACGTAGAGGAGCAGTTTTATTATGCGAATTGATTTGTTTCGCAGTACGTGGGGCATCGATGCCCCGTGGGAAGTCGTATTCCCGTCCATCGCCCAACAAGGGTATTGTGGCGTCGAGCTCGGCGTATCACTCGATCGAAGCGAACAAACCCTCTTGGTTGCCCAACTTGCCGCACACCAGCTTGAATATATTGCGATGGTATTTACCAGTGGTGATGATTTGGCGAGTCATATCGCTTCAGCCAAACAACAAGTCGAAGCCGCAGTTGCCTGTGGTGCCCGCCAAATCACTTTGCATGGCTGGCGTGACGCCTCGAATTTCGACGATGGCTGTCGATTTGTCGAAGCCATCATCGCCCTCGAACAACAATACGGCATTGCCATCGGGCATGAGACCCATCGCGGGCGGCTCTTTTTTAATCCATGGTGGACCGACATGTATTTGTCGCGTTACCCCGATGCCCATATCTGCGCCGACTACAGTCATTGGGTGGTCGTCGCCGAACGTAATCTGACCGATGCCGAAGCCATCATGGAGCGCTGTGCGCAGCACTGCATCCACCTGCATACGCGCGTCGGGCATTCCCAAGGTCCACAAGTCCCAGACCCGAGCTTGCCTCGCTATAGTGCCGAAGTTGCGGCCCACGAACATTGGTGGCAACTCGCAGTGACTGCGAGTCAACGCGCCGGCAAAGCCAGCTTTTCGATGACACCCGAATACGGTCCGCCGCCCTATCAATCCACCGATCTTGTCACCAATGCCCCGCTACAACCATTAAGCGATATTGTGGAGTGGCAGAGCCAACGCCTACGCACGTTGTTCCATATCAACTAATACCATCAACCAACCACCACACAACGCCGGTACCCACACAATGACATGTGCGTACCGGCGTTATGCTGTTATTTTGCAAAAATAATATCTACTCGACTAACTGTGCGGCATGCTTACCCGACAACAATGCCAGTGGGATGCCACCACCAGGGTGCGTCCCACCACCACAATAATACAAACCAGCAATCTGCGCATCACGTTGCGTCGGACGCATAAATGCACTCAAAGTGGTGTTGGAGGCAAGTCCATAAATCGCTCCACCTGGCGCATTATAAAGTTGTGCTAAATCATCAGGAGTCAATATGTGTTGCACCACAATGTTTTGGCGAAAACCAGTCAACCCAAAGCGGGTTTCGAGTTGGCTTGCCATCTGGTCGGCATAACCTGCTGCCACATTAGCCCAATCGATGTGACTGCTCCGTGTTGCGGGCACATTCACCAACGCAAACACATTTTGGCCACCCGCAGGCGCATGATTCGCATCATAATCAACCGTGTGATTCAAATAAATGGTAGGGGTGGCATGGAGACGGCCCGCATCAGTATCGGCGAATTCAGCCCGATAATCAGGCGAAAAGCAGATCGTGTGATGGTCGATTTGCGCATACCGTTCACGTAACCCCCACAACACCACAAATCCACTCGTCGATAATTCACGCCGTGCCAAGCGGTGTGCGCGACCTGCCCCACCATCGACAAGCTTCGCCAATGTCACTTGCGGATCAACATTGCTAATCACCCGTTGGGTGGCGATTGTGTCACCAGTACTGGTGGTGACACCACATATCCGCCCGTGCTGATGGTGAATACCTGTCACTGTGGTTGCCGTGCGGATATCGACACCGACTCGGGCAGCAGTCGCCTGCAACACTTCAGCGATGCGATACAAGCCACCGCGCGGATAAAACGCCCCCAGCCCAAATTCGGCCCACGCAATCAAATTAAACGTTGCGGGGGTACGATACGGCGACGATCCATTGTAGGTGGCAAAGCGATTCATAACCTGCTGTAAATGTGGGCTTTCAAAAAAACTCCGTACAGCCCCATCCATTGTGCGCAAACCATCAAGTCGCCAACCATCACGGAGCACCTGCCAATCAAGCATACTTTGCCAACCCGCAACCGGTGTATACAAAAACTTGTCGGCACTCAAATCCCACAATTGTTGGGCATACGCCATAAACCGCATAAAATTTCCCACGTCACGGGGATTGATTGTCGCTATATTTTGGATAAGTGCCGGCAATGTGGCCATGGCATCGAATTGGGTACCGTCCGCCCACAGATAGCGACACGCCGACGGCAAAGCCACCACATCAAGTTCGGCGGCTAACGAACTCCCTGCGACCTGCAACAGGTCATCGAGCACCCATGGCATTGTCAACAGGGACGGACCGATATCCCACACAAATCCCTGATCACGGAAAATATTGAGTTTGCCACCAAGTGTTGGACGCGCCTCGATTAATGTCGTCGGTCGCCCTGCCACCGCACACCGGATCGCCGCCGCCACCCCGCCAAGTCCACCACCCACCACCACCACCCGCTCTGCCTGTTGCATAATTACCCTTGTACAAAACAGCCCATCTAAATGTCGTATTATACCAAGACATTCACTGCATACGGGGTGGTCACGCACCTACACCGGCAGCAGCACTGAAATACACCGTTGCATTTATCATTGACCGCTTGCACAAAAATTGTTTGTAGTCACAAACAATTATTTCTCTACACAATCTTTATCATAACTCAACAAAAAACCATATAATAAGGGAACGAATTATACAAATTTTTCATCTTTATACCATGTCTAAAAGACAATTAGTTGAATGGAAAGGGTTACTCCATGAAATACCGTCTGCTCACACTATTAGGACTCGCATGCATACTCGCCGCCTGTGGTCGTGGGGTTGGGAGCGATCAACCACCACCCCGAATCAA
>JBBAWW010000003.1:6988-96876 GCA_040397035.1 Roseiflexaceae bacterium
TTATCAACCGTATAGCGGCGGTGTTTTGTTTGCCAAATTCACCCCGCTCACCAATTTCCGCTCACCGCACATATCTGTGAGCCGGCCACCACGCAACCATCATCATCGCACTGCCCTATCGTTTTAATTTTTCTTGTGCAAAACAACCAGCCAAAGGTCGTACGCTCAATGCATGTAGATAGCGCACGGCACGCAAAACTGCACCAGTATACGTTCATTAAAAAGAAGGTATTTGACAAAATAATGCTATCTACATATATTCTTTATCGCACCTAAATGAAAAAAACATATAATAGAGGAACGAATCGTACATGATTTTCATCTTTATACTGTGAATAAAAAGCAGATTAAACCATTATGGAAAGGGCGCCATGAACTATCGTGCATGCTACATATTGTTGGGACTTGCATGTCTACTCGCCGCCTGTGGTCGTGGGGTTGGGAGCGATCAACCACCACCCCGAATCAAAAATCGCCCCAAAGTTGCGACTGCAGTAGTCGTTCTACCCACGGTACGCACAGTCCCAAATACCAATTCAAATACAACCAAACCAGTAAACAACACCGTGCAATCAATCAATGTCAAAGCCGAATTGTGGGCAGATAATTGGTTTGCGTTGTATCTCGACGACCAACTCATCAAAGAAGATTCCGTCCCCATTACCACCGAACGCTCGTTTAATGCGGAGACTGTCACATTCCCTGCCACTTATCCCATGCACTTCAATGTCGTCCTCAAAGACTATATCCAAAACGATACCGGGCTCGAATATATCGGCACCGATCGCCAACAAATCGGTGATGGTGGATTTATTGGCCAATTTACCGACGCCGATACTGGTGACCTGATTGGTGTGACCAATGAATGGTGGAAGTGTACCGTCATCCACACCGCCCCCCTCAACAACGCCTGCGCCACCCAAGCCAATCCCGTCGCCGGTCAAGGCGCCTGTGGATTCACCGCCCTGCCTGAACCAACCGACTGGAAGTTACCCACATTCGACACCAATAGCTGGGTGGCTGCCTCGTTGTATAGTGCTGACCAAGTCAGCCCCAAAGACAGCTATGACACGATTACATGGAAGCCAGAGGCCAAATTCATCTGGGGACCAGACCTCAAAACCAATAATACCGTGCTCTGTAGCGTAACGGTATTTAAACCCTAGCGAGTAATCACGCCAATCCAACACCGCCGTTTTATCAACCGTATAGCGGCGGTGTTTTGTTTGCCAAATTCACCCCGCTCACCAATGTTTCATCACCGAAAGGATGTTTCTTATGCGCCGCACATTTCCGTTTTTGCTCCTCATGCTTTTTGTTGCCACCAGTTGTGGTTTTTTGCGTAATGGCCCACCACCAGCCGATCCCCAACAAATCGTCGCAACGCCCAAACCGACCCCCACTAGTACCGAATTTGTGCTGACGAGTCCTGATGTCGCCGAAGCCGGTAATCTCCCCAAAGACTACACCTGCGATGGCCTCAGTGCCACTCTGCCCCTCAATTGGCAAAACGTCCCCGCCGGCACGACCAGCTTTGCCGTCGTCATGCATCACATCCCCGGACCAGGTGACAATCACTGGTATTGGATGCTCTACAACATCCCAGCCACAGTCACCGCCTTACCAAAAAACAGCCAAGGTGTAGGCATATTGGGCACCAATAGTGTCAATGGTCGTACCGAATATAGCCCGCCCTGCTCCAAAGGTCCCGGTGCCAAAACATATACCTATACCGTCTATGCCCTCTCACAAGCCCCGGAATTCACCGTTACCGCCGATAACGTCGACCGCGACACCTTGCTCGCAGCCATCGCTGACCGTACGCTCGGCAGTGCAACCCTCAATGTTATCTATTCACGCTAAATAATGAGGTTTTTATGTCAATCAATCGTCGTCAATTCACCACACTCTGCGCCCAAAGCATTGGTTTCACCATGCTGGCCGCCTGCCAAATGCTCCCGCCACCACCACGCCCCAATGGGCAAGCACCAGCCAACACCCAAGCACCGGTGAATGCGAACCCCCAGCCAACATCAGCCCCGCTGACCCAAGCCACCGCCAGCAACGCCAATGTGTCGGCTTATAGCTTTGCGGCATTTAGTACCGTTACCACCCGCCAAGACGCCACCAATTTATATATCGAATCAAACGGAATACCCAGCCATCCTATGATGATTGGCATCAAAAGCTGGCAACAACAAGTGCCCTTACCCCAGAATTATCGTGGCACCAGCGCCTTCCAGATTCCCTTGACGCCCGTCATCGCCGATACCCCCATTTCAGCCAAAACAGCCCTCTACCGCGGCGCCATCGCCATCGCCGCCAACGGCATCCCCATCTTTAATGCCCTCAATAACCGTGGCGATGATGCCTTGCTCGCCGGTGAACTCGACCAGTGGGGCGGGCATTGTGGCAAAGGCGATGATTATCACTACCACGTCGCCCCATTGCACCTCGAGGCAACAGTGGGCGTCGGTAAACCCATCGCCTATGCCCTTGACGGCTTCGCCATCTACGGATCAACCGAGCCCGATGGTTCAGCGGTCGCCCCCCTCGATGAATTCAATGGGCATATGGGTAGCGATGGCGTCTATCACTACCACGGCACCACCACCTACCCCTACATTAATGGAGGGTTGCGAGGCGTAGTTACGGTGACCGACGATCAAATTGAACCACAACCGCGCATTGACCCGGTGCGCCCAGCCCAAGAACCCCTCCGTGGCGCCGAAATTACCAATTTCCAAATTTTGGGTGCTGGGGCTTATTCGCTCGAATATACCCTCAACAACGCCAAATACTATGTCAACTACACCATCACCGACACCACCTGCGTCTTTGAGTTTATTGACGCTAGTGGCACAAAAACCAGCGAGACCTACCAAATTCCTCAATAACACCACATACCACGAGTTGGTGCAATTCAATGCACTAGCTCGTGGTATATGCGTCCATCAATCAGCTATATTCCAGCTATCAAGCCCACGCTTCTGTACTAGTTAAATGCCATCCGCCACAGGTATCACATTTATACACACGACATTCTTTACGGCGACACAGTAATCCATTAATTTCGCACTTGGCAGCGATATGCCGCGTCCGCGTCAAAATCTCAAGTCCATCACGACGACTCCGGTAGCGTTGCTTGCCACTCTCTACACAGACAGCAAACTTGTGGCGGGGGCGAATTTTGCAGTTGATCATACGAGGAAGCTCCTTCATCACAAATAAAAAATAGGTCGAACCCGTGTGTGAGCACTTGTTTAACCTATCTATTTAATACTATAACACTTGTAGGTAATAGTGTCAATATCATATTTAATTGAAAATTGAAAATGTAGAATGACTCTGCGGCTCCATCCCTCCGCGTGAGAATCAGTGAATCTGGCATAGATAGACAGTTATCGAGTGCGCCAATTACCAAACGCATCTGTGCCCTCTGCGTACCCTGTGCGAGATACGAAGCAGGAAGCGTATTTAATTGAAATGCAGAATGCAGAATAACTCCGCGGCTCCCTCCCTCCGCGTGAGAACCAGTGAATCTGGCATAGATAGACAGTTATCGAGTGCGCCAATTACCAAACGCCCACTGTGCCCTCTGCGTACCCTGTGCGAGATACGAAGCAGGAAGCGTATTTAATTGGCGGATTGAAATACAGAATAACTCCGCGTCTCCATCCCTCTGCGTGAGAATCAATGAATCTGGCATAGATAGACAGTTATCGAATGCGCCTACTACCAAACGCCTCTGCGCCCTCTGTGCGAGATAAAGAAGTATGAAGCGTGAAGTAGGAGTCGGAAGTGACGAATGCTTCTGTGCGAGACGAATTATTAGCCTACGGAATAAGTCCAATCGCAGTTTTTAATTGCGGATCACGGCATTGTGTGGCCGTACCATCCAGTTTGCGGTCAGCCACACATGGCGCATTGGCAGTAGCAGCAGCATCGTCATTCACGATGATATCAGGCGTCAAGCCAATCCCATGAATAGCAATATAATTGGGTGTCAGCCATTGACTAATCGTCAGCCGGATCGTGCCACCATTACTCAATGGATAGATATTTTGCACGATGCCTTTGCCAAAACTTTGGGTGCCGACCAGTTGCACATCGGGGTAACGATCACGCAATGCGCCGGCCACAATCTCGCTAGCACTGGCCGAATTACCATCCATCAACACAATCAAGCGCCCCGTAGGCAAGGGTATCGCTGGCGTCGGCGCAGTGGTATGGAATTCTTTGCGCACACCAGTAGCCCGTTGCTCATACAGCGCCGTACCATCATAAAACAACCCTAGCACCCCTTGAGCACTATCGAGTAAACCGCCCCGATTATTGCGCAAATCAAGAATATAACCCCGCGGTTTGGCATCAACAAATGCACGCATCCCTTGCGCCAAAATCTCGGGGGTATTGCTTTTGAATTCACTGATGTGAATGTAGCCGATATTACCGTCGAGCGTCTGCCATTCGACACTCGGCAACACAAATTCAGCGCGCGTAATCGCGAGGGTAAACGGCGGGTCGTTGCCTCGTTGTAATGTCAATGTGACTGATGTGCCTGCTTCACCACGAACGAGGGACGCAATTGCCACCGCCGCCTCATCAACGCTTTTACCGACAATCAGTGGCGCGATTTGTACCGTATCAACGGCAATAATTTGGTCATCGTGGCGCACGCCAGCCTTGATTGCAGGAGCTTCAGCAATCGGCTTCCAGACATACGCTTTGCCATCAGTAATCCGCAAATAAATGCCAATCCCGACTGTTTTGCCTTGCATGTCATCGCTGGTTTGTTTGGCTTTTTCGGGTTCTTGATAAAAAGTATATTTATCACCAAGGGTTGCAAGCATGCCTTCAATGGCACCTTTAATCATGCGGGTATGGTCGATTTTTTCACGGGCATAAAACACCGCATCAACCACCTGCCATGCTTCCCAAAACGGTGAAAAAGCCATCCGCACCCCCCATGGGGTTTGCAGTTGGGCAATGGTACCAGGCCCTACGACTTGGGCAATGTCGCCACCATATGGGGTGGCCGCCAGCGTCATCGCCAATACCCACCCTGCTACAAATGACGCCACCATATGGTACCAGCGCATGGGATTATCCTTCCCCGTCGAAATCACCGGCCTGGGTCAAAAGTATCGTCGCAGCCACCAGCGGCGCAGTTTCGGCCCGCAAAATCCGGGTACCGAGTCCAGCAGGATACCACGTCGATTGGCGTGTCAACCACGCCAATTCGTTGGGACTAAAGCTCCCCTCGGGACCACTAATCAACCACGCCGGACGGGTCGCATCACACGGCAATTGGCGCAGTGGCCGTGTTCCCGGGCCTTCGTGACACCAATAGACTTGGGCTACATCAGGAACGCGCATATCGGTCAAAGTCACCGCTGGCGCTAATTGCGGCAATATACCACGACACGATTGCTCGGCAGCTTCGCGGATAATCCGTTGCCAGCGCTCGCGTTTGGTGGGTGACACACCACCATCACTCACACTGCGTTCGGCAATGATAGGCACAATCGCACACACCCCAATCTCGGTGGCTTTTTGTAGTAACCACTCAAAACGTTCGGCACGGATCAGCGATACCGCAAGTGTCACGTGGAGACGCGGTTCACCTGTAGTCACAAATCTCTCAACGACCTGCCAACTCGCACGTTTAGGGGTTAATTCGCTGATACGCACCACGGCCGCCTGCCCCACACCATCGAGGAGCATGAGATGCTGATCCACCCGCACGCGCAATACCCGCGACCACTGATGTACCAAATTGGCATCAGTGGTCGTACCTGCGGTAAATGTGGTTGCATCCACAAAAAAGCGATGCGTATTGGCAATAGGGGTGGTCATCGAACTAGGCATCCCGTTGATGCACGAGCGCCACCCAGTCACCTTCGCTACGGCGATTGATGCGGGTGAGTCCGGCAGCGGCAAACGCCACGGCGACTTCGTCTTCGCGGTCGGCAATAATCCCCGAGCTAATCAAAATCCCACCGGGCTTGAGGGCGGTTTTCATATCATCGGCCAAAAAGACCAACACTTTGGCGATGAGATTGGCCGCAATCAAATCACACTGCAATGATTCGGGGTCAATCGCCACGCCTGGAGGGACGTCTGGCAAATCCCAGCTCAGCCAATGCCCGAGGGTATTGCCTTTGCCGAGGCTGCCTTCGATGATTTTCATGCGATCCAGCACACCGTTGGCTTCAGCATTGATGCGGGTGGCATCGACAGCGATACCGTCGGTGTCAATCGCGATGATTTCACGGGCACCGAGGTGGGCCGACTCAATCGCCAAAATCCCCGATCCACAGCCCAAGTCCATTACGCGGGTATCGGGGGCTTGGTAGTCTTCGAGGAATTGGCAACACATGCGGGTAGTGGGGTGCAAGCCCGTGCCAAACGCCATACCGGGGTCGAGTTTGAGCACGATATCATCGGGCAACGGCGTGTATTCGTGCCACGAGGGCACAATCACGGTGCGGCGCCCAATCCGTTGCACGGTATAGTGGCGCTTCCAGGCTTCGGCCCAGACCTGTTCTTCGAGTTGGGTCACCTTGAGTGGCCCCACTTGGCGCAACAGACTGAGGTGCCACAAGGCTTGTTCGAGGCGCACGCGGGTTTCTTCGCTATGCTCGTCGACGGCAATCCACGTCCGCACCGTCACCGGGCGCACCGTGTCATACACATAATCGGGGCCATCGGCACCATGAATGACCGGTTGATCGACGGCAACTCCACCGTTATAGCCGTATTGCGCCAATAGTTCACTGACCGATTCGACGGCTTCAGCCTCGACTTCGACGCTACATTCTAACCATGCCATGATTTAGGCCTTCCAGCGCGTACCTTGCGCACTATCTTCGAGGGTTACACCCAAATCGCTCAAGCGGTTGCGCACCAAATCCGATAACTGGTACTGTTTGGCTTTGCGCAATTCGGCGCGTAATTCAATTAACAACTCAATAAACGGAGCCGCTTCGGCAACTTTGCTGGGGCCAGATTCGAGCGTCAACCCCAGCACACCACACAAGGTACGCAACTCGGCTTGGGCTTCGGCAAACACCTCACCACTCACACCGGCATCACGGGCCACGTTGATGGCTCGCACCAGCTCAAAAATTGTCGCCAATGCGACAGATGTGTTCAAGTCGTCGTCCATGGCCGCCACAAAGGCCGGGCGGGCAACGGCAGTAGCATTACTCAAACGATCAACGGCATCACCATCAGTAAGTGTACCGGTAGCGGGCTCGAGCCCACCATTGATGCGGTCGAGCTTGCGCTCTTGGTCGGCGACGATATCGATGCCATAGGCCAATGGGTTACGGTAGTAACTCGACAACACTACCAGACGCAAAGCATCTGCCGGGTGTTCAGTCAAAAACTCACGAATCGTGACCACATTCCCTAGTGACTTGGACATTTTTTCGAGTTTGTAGGTACCGTCGTCGAGCTTAGTTTGGATTTGGAGCATGCCGTTATGCACCCAGTGACGCGCAAATGTTTTGCCTGTCAGGCTTTCGCTTTGGGCGATTTCGTTTTCGTGATGAGGGAATACGAGGTCGTTGCCGCCACCATGAATGTCGATTTCTTCGCCCAGATGATCCAAGCTCATTGCCGAACACTCGATGTGCCAGCCCGGGCGACCAAGTCCCCACGGGCTCGGCCAGGCAGGTTCGCCTGGTTTGGCGCCCTTCCACAAGGCAAAGTCGCCGGGGTGCTCTTTGCGAACATCGACGTCAAAGCGGGTGCCCGACACCATGTCGGTCAAACTGCGCCCCGACAAGCGCCCATAATCGGCGTCTTTGGCAACACGGAAGTAGACATCGCCCTCGACAGCGTAGGCAAAGCCTTTGGCGATGAGTTGCTCAATGAAGCTGATGATTTGCGGCATCGATTGGGTTACCCGTGGGTAAACCGTGGCCGGCAAAATATGCAACGATGCCAAATCATCGAGGAACTCGGTGACATAGCTCGACGCCAATTCAACCGGATCACGCCCCAGCAAATTGGCACGGGCGATGATTTTGTCGTCGACGTCAGTAAAGTTGACGACGTGCATCACTTGTAGGCTACGGAACTCGAGATAGCGCCGCAACACGTCAAACACAATCGCCGACATGGCGTGACCAATATGGGCACGATCGTAGACGGTGACGCCACAGACATACATGCGTACCAGACTAGGGGTAATAGGGCGCAATTCGTCGGTATTGCGCGACATGGTGTTATAAAGCCGAATCGCCATATGATTGATCCCTTCGTTGCAGCGTCTCGGGGTCTGACTGAGCAGATTCATCGAGTTGTTGCCAAATTGCCGTACGGAATGAATTTGTATCTAAATGATGGTGGTGCGCATCCGCGGTGTAGATTTCGAGGTCGTCAATGCGAGCCTCGAGTTCCAAAATTTTGTCACGCAGTTGCCGCAACATATCGCCTTCGGGATCGGGTAATTGCTCCACACGGCGCGATTCGCCCGTCACCGGATCACGGGTTGCAACGATGCGGGCGGGGATACCGGTAGCGGTACTGTATTGGGGAACATCTTTGACCACCACTGCGCCACCACCAATCCTAGCGCCACAGCCAATCGTAATCGCGCCCAGCACACTCGCACCCACCCCCACAATCACGTCGTCTTCGAGGGTGGGGTGGCGCTTGCCTGACTGCTTGCCAGTGCCGCCGAGCGTGACTCCTTGATAAAGCATCACCCGGTCACCGATCTCGGCGGTTTCGCCAATCACTGTACCCATGCCATGGTCAATAAAAAAACCAGCTCCAATCCGGGCGCCTGGATGGATTTCGATACCCGTCAAAAACCGTGACCACTGCGATAGCGCACGAGGCAAAAAAGGCACCCGCCAGCGCCACAAGGCATGTGCCACACGATGCATTACAATCGCATGCAGTCCTGGGTACAACAATACTTCAGCGAGATTGGTGGCAGCCGGGTCATTGCGAAAAATCGCCGCCACATCGGCACGAAGCAGGCGCAAAAAATTAGCCATACTTAGGCATCCGTAGACTTGCTCGCCGGCGGCGGCGTAGCCGGAGCAGGGGTGGCAGCAGGTACCGGCACTGCTGGTGCTGCAGGCGTAGCGGGCGTAGGAGTAGTGTCACTTGTTGCGGCAGCGGGTGCTACAGCGGGAGTGTCATTGGCTGAGCTGCTTTCTTTGGGGGTAGCGCGGTAATCGTTGATATGCCAACCGCTGCCCTTAAATGCAATCCCAACGGGTTGCATGACTCGACGCACTGCGCTTTGACAGGTCGGACAGGTGCGTAACGCATCCTCGCTAAATGACTGATATTTCTCAAATTGCACCTGACAAGTGTCACAGGCATACACATACGTCGGCATAATTTCGCGCCTCTCATGTTCACCAAAAAACCCTGCGAATGCCGTGGCATTCACACGATGCTATTGTAATTGATTCAGACACCAAGGGCAACTACATCAAGAAATGACGCCCGGTGATGCTCATCCGCAACGCGGGTCACCACCACCTCTGGTGTCGCATGCCATACCGCACAATCACGGATCGCCCCTAGTACCGCACGATGCGTCACGGGGTCAGGTGCCACCCACGGCTCAAAATGAATACTGACCACCTCAAAGCGCCGTTGCGCGCGATGTGCCTTGCAGTCGACCCGGCCAATCAGCTGGTCATGATACAAAATCGGCAAGCTGAAATACCCATAGCGCCGTTTGGCCGCCGGCGTATAACATTCAATCAAATAGGCAAAGTCAAACAATTCCAACGCCCGCTTACGATCCCATACCAACGGGTCAAACGGCGATAACAACGTGGTGTGTGTACAGGGGGGCGGTGATACACACCATGCCAACAAATCAGGATGGATGTAGGCTGGGCCATCAATATCCACAATCTGTACAGGAATTAATTCGCCGCGTTCAACCAATGATGCAATGAATGGTCGCTTGGATTTGACCTCGGTGTTGTATGAGCCATTCATACGGAAGTAATCACCAATCCAGCGCTCGTGGGCGACGCCCAACGCCCGCACTGTTTGGCAGATTTGCAGGTCACGCACTACGTCGATTGCCGGGGCGTCTTCATCATTCCAGTGGGGGCGCAACATCGATACGAGGCTATATACGCGTTGGAAGCCCTCACGGCGGGCAATCATTGTTTCGCCCACCGCAAACAATGCTTCGAGGATTTTTTTCTCGACCGACCAATCCCACCACGTACCCCGTTTTTCGCCAGCACGCCGGAAGTCGCTCGAGCGCACTTCGCCACGCGTAGCAAGTGCGTGGCGGATGTGATTAGCGATTTCGTGCTGTTCGTTCAATATGCCATTGGCCCAACGCATCAGGTTTTTGCGGTCATTGACTTGCAACAAGCGCCGTTGCGGCCCCCACCATGACGCCGGCATAAAACTTGCTTCGTGCACCCAGGCTTCAAAAATCGCTCCTTCGGCCAAGAGTTGATCAAGCCAGCTGGTCGGATAATTCCCAACACGACTCCACAACACCAAATACGGGCTACGGTTGACCACGCTAATCGTATCGATTTGCAACACGGCCATCTGGGTAATGATTGCGGCGATATCGGCAGGTTGGGCGGCTGGACGGGGAACATCGAGACCTTGGGCGGCAATCATCATCCGTCGTGCCGTGATTTTATCAATAGTCAGCATTATGCAATTCCTCGTCGTACCTGCATGCCAATTATACATTGCACTAAAAATAAGCTATTTAGAATTTGTAACACTGTACTATAATATATGTGGAATAGGATTTTTATGGTAAGGATTGCCTTATGAGTCAACAAAAACCGCGTGGACGCTCAGTTGCCGCGCCTGCTACACCAATGAAACTACGCACGTTTTACATTGTATTTGGGGTTATTGTGTTAATTGGCATTGCCGTGGCAGTGTATATCAGCCTTGGTGGTACCAAAGCAACCACACCAAGCACCACCGGGCCAACCGGCACGATGCCCACTACACGGTCAGCAAATATTCCCACTGGCAAAACCGATGACGGGCGTTATTTTGTGGGCAAAGCCGATGCCCCAGTAACAGTGATAGAATACGCCGATTATCAATGCCCAGGTTGTGCCTTTTATTCAACAAATCTTGAAGCACCATTTGAAAAAGAATTCGTCGAAACTGGCAAAGTCCGGCTCATCTTCCACGACTTCCCATTACCAATGCACGCCAATGCAGTTGCGGCAGCGGTGGCAGCCCGCTGTGCTGGTGAACAAAATACTGCAGCCTATTGGCAGATGCACGACATGTTGTACATCAATCAACGGCAATGGTCGGTATTGGCCAGTAGCGAAGTCAATAGTCAATTTGCGAGTTATGCCAATCAACTCTCACTTGATGCACCGACATATGCAACATGCCTCGTAAATAGTGAAGTAACCGATGTAGTACTCGCCAACCAAAAAGCCTCTAACGCACTCGGATTACCTGGGACGCCGTCTTTTGCGGTCAATGGGGTGGTTGTCGATGCGAGTGACGCCAAAACATTACAAGATATCGATGCTAAAGTCCGGGCAGCAATCGCCGCTGCCGGCAGCAAGTAACTGCAATTTTTGGGCGCTAGTCAATCCAAAAGACTAGCGCTTGCGAAACCAGTTGTTCATTTGGTGGCAATTTGGGCGCAACAACATCAATTTGAGACCACTACAATCACATTCAAATTGACACAAGGTACTCACACAGACTATAATCGTTTGTTAGTAACGTATTTATTGGTTAAGCTTTGACTTACCGACACGGAGGCAAGCACATCGTGCGCAACCGCGAGATTGTACCCTTCCTTTTCATCATGTTAATTACCGCATTGTGTGCTTGGATTGCATTTGCACCAGACAACACATGGCTCGGTCGTGATGTAAGCGTGCGCCTTGGTCTCGACCTCCAAGGTGGCACCCAAGTTCTCATGAAGGCAGACGGCGTTGTCGACAAAGACATCATGGCCACTGCCGCCACCGTCATCGAAAAGCGTGTCAACGGGCTCGGCGTCAGCGAATCCATTGTCCAGTTATCTGGCAAAGATCGCATCATCGTTGAATTGCCTGGTGTGCGTGACCCCGAACAAGCCATCGAAACCCTGCGGGGTACGGGGCGACTCGAATTCATCGACACCAAAGGTCAATTCCTCAATGAAGGCACGATTGTGCGGACATCAGGGAATCCTGAGCCCAAAATACCTGAAGTAGACGCCTCAAAGCCGGTAGATCCTGCGAACCCACAACCAACGGTATCACCCGAGGTCTATCAGAGCATTACTGATGGTCGCGACCTCGATACCCGCCAAGTATCATTGCGGGTCAGCAACGACAGTATTTCCGCCAAACCCGCAGTATCGTTTGCCTTTACCGGGCAATCAGCTAGTGATTTGGCGACGTTTACGGCGGCCAACATCCAAAAGCCCATGTGTATTGCGCTCGATAATGTGATTGTGAGCTGTCCAGTCGTTCAATCAGCCTTGATTGGCGGCAGTGGCGAAATCACCACCTCTACCCGTGAAGACGCCGAAAAAATCCTCAACCAGCTCAAATATGGTTCATTGCCCATTACCTTGAGTATTGAATCAAGCCGCACAGTATCCGCCACCTTGGGTGCCAATTCAGTGCAGGCCAGCATTGTAGCCGGTATGGTAGGGTTGATTATCGTTGCCTTGTTTATGATTATCTACTACCGTTTGCCTGGTCTCCTCGCCACGATCGCATTGATTATCTACACCATCATCATTTATGCGGTACACAAGGTTATCCCTATCACGTTAACATTATCCGGTATCGCCGGCTTTATTTTGTCGATTGGGTTGGCGGTAGACGCAAACGTGTTGATTTTTGCCCGTCTCAAAGAAGAATTGCGCAACAAACGTTCGTTGCTCCGGGCTGTTGACGCCGGCTTCGACGAAGCCTGGCCTGCAATTCGTGACTCGAGTGCCTCGACCTTGATTACCAGTGCGATTTTGTTTGTATTCGGTAATAGCTTCGGGGTCAGCCTCATCAAAGGATTTGCCTTGACGTTGGCACTCGGTATTCTATTGAGCTTGTTCACGGCAGTAGTCGTCACCCGGACCTTCTTGCGGTTGATTGTACGCAACGGCGCATTGCAATCACTCTGGCTCTATGAAATCAGCAACGATCCCGACCTGCAAGAGCAGAGCGCGGTTTAGGAATGAGAGCGTCTGCCATATGAAAAATATTGTAAGCCTCCGCTATATTTGGTTCCTTATTTCCCTACTCATCATCGTGCCTGGTGCGATTTATTTTGCACTGTATGGCTTACGCACAGGGATTGACTTCGCCGGTGGTGCCTTGTGGGATTTGCACTTCACGACCAAGCAAACCAGCGACCTCAACACCGAAAAAATCAGCGAAATCTTTGCGGCAAACGGGTTTGAAGGAGCACAAGTCCAAGTAAGTACCATCAAAGTCAATGGCAAAGAAATTGCATCGGCAGTGGTACGTACCAAAGAACTCAGCGCCACCTCGCCCGAGCAACAACAACGCACCATACTCGCCGCCTTGACCGCAGTCTATGGTGACGTGCAACGTGAATCGCTCCAAAGTGTCGGGCCTACCGTGAGTGCCGAAGCCACCCGGAGCGCGGCAATTGCCGTACTTGGTGCGTGTGTCGCGATTTTGATTTACTTGACCATAGCCTTCAGCAAAGCACCAAACCCCTTGCGTTATGGAATATGTGCCGTGCTTGCCATGCTCCACGACGTGTTGGTGGTGCTTGGGATGGCCGCTATTCTTGGGCACTTCATTGGGCTCGAGGTCGATGCCTACTTCTTGACGGCGTTGCTTACCATTATCAGCTTCTCGGTACACGACACCATCGTGGTGTTTGACCGTATCCGTGAGAATCTAATGCATCGCCGCTCCGGTGAAGTGTTTGACGATATTATCAACCATAGCATCGTACAAACCTTGCCCCGTTCTATCAATACTCAGCTCACAAGCATATTTACCTTGACGGCCTTGTTGATGTTTGGTGGTGTCACCATCCGCAATTTGGTATTGATTTTGTTGATTGGGTTGATTAGTGGTACCTACTCATCAATCTTCAATGCCGCCCAATTATTGGTGGTCTGGGAACACCGTGAATGGCGCAATTGGTTCCGGCGTGGTTCAGCTGCGGAAGCCTAAGCCCTGCACCGTAGCATGCATATCCAATAATCACACGACCAAAAGGAGGTGGGGCAACCCGCCTCCTTTTGATTATGATATCCCTACCAGCACCAAAGGAGTACCCAATGTTTCAATGGATCAAAGAGCGTTTTGCGCAACGTCCCGTAGTGGCACAACCACCCGAACCGGTGGTGGTAATGATTTGTGATGGCCCTGTCGATGCCGCACTTTTCCAAGCACAACTCCAAGCGGCCGGCATCCCGTCCGCCTTAACGGGTGCCGATAGTGCCAGTATGTTTGGTATGCAGAGTGGTCTGCTCTCCGACGTGCGGATTGTCGTCCCCTACGAATTCGCCGATGCGGCGATTGCGCTCATTGCAGATAGCATCGACAATGATTACCGCGACGACGACGACAGTGAGGAAACCACCAGCGCTACCGATAGCGAAGAACCCACCAGTACCCCCCACAAAAAAACTGCTCCTCGCACCAGCGATAACGACGATAGTACCGACGTGTAATTGCAACGGCATGTCCAAGGTGAGCCCAGTTGTGTTTTCGTATAGCCTGCCAGGATAGCAGCACACTCAGATTGTCATGGGCATAACAACGGCATACCTATCGCGCCACGGGCATTATTTTTCACAGACAATGCCACAAAGGACAACCACATTGACAATCTTCGGAGCGGTCATCATCGGCGCAATCGTCGGCTTGTTGTTGGGGTTGATTGGTGGCGGTGGGGCTGTGCTGATTGTGCCAAGCATGGTCTATATGATGCACATCGACGCGCATGTCGCATTAGCAACCGCACTCGTCATTGTAGGCGTCAATGCGCTCATCGGTGGTGTATTGGCCTGGCGGGCAGGGCGCACCCACATGCGCACGGCGTTGCCGTTTGGGCTTGCGGGCATTGTGACGGCCTACCTTGGCGCGCGAATTTCGCGACTCATCCCCGGTGATATTTTGCTGATCGCCTTTAGTTGTATGTTGCTGGTGATTGCCCGCGTCATGTACCAAGGCAACACCACGCCACAGCACGTAGCAACTCAAGCCCGGCCGCTCTGGCACGTGTTGCTGATTGGTGCGAGTGTCGGGTTGGTAACGGGAATTTTGGGCGTCGGCGGTGGGTTTTTGATTGTGCCCGCCATGGTGTTGCTGGTGGGAATGTCGATGAGCGAAGCAGTAGGCACATCGTTGATTGTGATTGCCATCAATAGTGGTGCAAGTATGCTGGGGCACCTCGATACGCAACTCGATTGGACTCTGATTATGTGGCTCCTCGTCGGCGCCATCCCCAGCATCCTGATTAGTGGGCGTATTAGTCCGCATATCTCACCCAAACGCCTGCGCCACGCCTTTGCGATTTTTGTGAGTGTGGTGGCCGTGGTCATGTTAGCCGAAAATGTGTGGGGGCGGTTGGTGGGGTAGTAGCCACTCCAGACCTACACAAACGCCAAATTGGCATCTACCGCCACTGACCATTCTGCCAATTGTGGGCGGTAATAGGCACAGGCGGCAATCATCGCCGCATTGTCGGTACAAAACGCAATACTCGGGATGTGGACGGGCACCGGTACTCGGCGCACCAGCACTTCGCGCAGACGCTGATTGGCGGCCACCCCGCCTGCGAGCACCACCGCCTGTGCACCCGTATCAAGCACTGCTTGGCGGGTTTTGCGGGTCAAAATATCAACCACTGATTCTTGAAATAAATACGCTAATTCGTATGTCCGTTGCGTCAGTGCGCCACTATCGGCACTGTAGGTCACCGTGGCCGCTTGCATTTCGTGGAGCACGGCGGTTTTGAGGCCACTAAACGAAAAATCGTAGCTGCCGTGTAACCATGCCCGAGGCATGCGCTCGTTGCCCGCCGGAGCCTGTGCCAATTGTTGGATCGCTGGTCCACCGGGGAAGCCGAGTTTGAGCAGGCGGGCCACTTTGTCAAAAGCCTCGCCGGCCGCATCATCACGGGTGCCACCCAAACGTTCGGCCTGGCCATGACCACGGAGCAACGCCAACAACGTATGCCCACCCGAGACAATCAGCGCCACACACGGAAAGACTGGTGGAGTGGGATTGCCCAACCACGCCGCATACACATGGGCTTCGACATGATTGACGGCGATAAAGGGCAGACCACGGGCCCACGCCAAGGTTTTGGCAGTATTGAGGCCCGTCAATAACGCCCCCGACAAGCCAGGCCCGTAGGTGGCAGCGATGGCATCGATGTCGCGCCAGCCACCCGGGGTCTGGGCAATGGCGTCGCGGACAACCTGCTCGATACTCAAAATATGCTGGCGCGAGGCAACCTCGGGCACCACGCCGCCATAGCGACGATGAATGTCGATTTGCGAAGCCACCACGTTGGCGATAATCGTATGCCCATCGCGGACCACGGCGGCGGCAGTTTCGTCGCACGAGGTTTCGATTGCGAGTATGGTTTGGAAGGGTTTTATCATCAAGAATTCATCTGTCTCTACGGTGAATCAATCGTGATTTAGTATACTATATACAGTAGGTAATTACATCCCGCTACATAAATTCCGTATTGCGATGCAAAAAAATCGATATGACAGTCACCTGATAGTCTGCTGGAATACTGTTTTGTAGGGAACTTTACCCTAGGCATAAAGCGTCTTTGCGCTAACACGATATTGCGATATCCATCATCAAAAGGTTTCTGGCTATGGCACGTTTGATCAATATCATCATCATATTGGGTGTGATTGCGGGTGTATGTGATTACACACCGCCAATCAGTTATGCCGCCAATAGCGACCCCGTCGATACCACCACCCATATCCTGGTGGCAAATGGGGCAGAACCGCAAGCAATCGACCATACTAGTCGCATCCTCGACCCCATCACGGCACCACAACCATTTACGGCGCTGGTGTTGCAATGGCAGGTCGAAGGCACCCTCGCCAGTATTCAGCTTGCCGTGCGCATACAGACTGCGACTGGGTGGGGGGACTGGCAAGCGTTAAGCCCCAACGATGAATTTGCCGACCCTAATGCACCGGCAAACCAAGCCACCAGTACCATGATTTCGACGGACATACCTGCCACCGAATGGCAAGCCCAACTCATCCTCCCTCCCAGTAGCACGAGTTATGTCACGCAAATCAGTGCTATCACCATGAACACGCAACTCCCCAACGCCACCCGGCGCATTTTGCCATCGGCGGCCTTGAGCAGTCCGAACGGCAGTAAACCACCCATCGTTGCCCGTGGTGCCTGGGGCGATGGCGAGCTGGCTGCGTGGGATCAACGAGCGGCAAACGGCGAGACCATCGATGCCACCTGGTTACCTGAGCCAGCCGAAATCGCCAGACCAAGCCTGATTACCATTCACCACACGGCCACGCCCAATGATGCATTGGGGAGCGATTGGGCCGCGCGGGTACGCTCGATTTGGCGTTATCACACCATCACCAATGATTGGGGAGATATTGGCTATCACTTTTTGATTGACCCCAACGGGGTAATCTACTCGGGGCGACTCAATGGGGTGCGTGACAACGGCACCGTGATTGATGGAGCACATGCATTCGGGTATAACCGCGCCAACATCGGCATCTCGATGATGGGGACATTTAGCGCTGTCGCACCTACTGCAGCCGCCCAAAACGCCCTCAATAGCCTGATTGCCTGGATTGCCCCCACTTACCACATCACCCCCAATACCACCGCCTATTACGCCTACAAAAACGTCACCCTCAACACGATTGTAGGGCACCGTGATATTGGCAGTACCACCTGCCCTGGCGGCGTATTGTATGATTTAATTCCGAGTATTCGGGTCACTGCGGCCAACAACAACGGCACACCGCCGGTTGACCGCTGGATCGATAGTGTCACCGCCAAAGCAACCACGTTATATCCCGATGATACGGCAGAATTCACCATTAAAGTACGAAATAATTACAGCGATGGAACGACCATTAGTGGGGGAGCATTTTCGTTTATCGAACCTGATACCAACTATACCTTTAATCAAGACGAGTGTTGGGCCAAACGCAATAACAATGGCGTCACCTTGTTTGATAAACCGGCAATTACCACCAATGCCAACCAACGAGTCAGGGTCATGGCAGGATACAGTAGCTGGGATAGTACCTATGCCAATGTAGCCACCAAATGCCCGCCAACATCGACAGTCAATCATCCGTGGCGTTGGAGTATTGGGAGTAGTCCACTGACAGCGGGTGCGACACGATCAGTGGTTGGCAGAGTACGCTTCACCATCATCGGCACGTACACCGTCTATTTTGGGGTGGTCAAAGACTGGGTAGGCTACCCTGATTCGCCGTGTATTGCCGGGAATAGCAGTGGTGCCTGTGCCATCAAACCCATCACCATCCGGGTTATTGCCCGTCCCACCGCTACCCTGACACCCACACCTACCGCCACCCTCAGTGACGCCATTCGCAATCGTATCGCCGCAGCCACCGCCACCATGGACAGTATCTACGCGACGAGTACCATCCAATCATTAGCCGCGAGCCAAACTATCATTGCCGACCGCTTAACCGCCACTGCCATCCGCACCCAAGGACTCGCGACACGTACTGCTACTACGACGGCCACCAAAACAACAACAGCAACCCCCATTCCTTTGATGCAAAGCGTAGTTGCCCTCAAGGGAGCCACCCAAACCGTCATCGCAGCCCTCACCGCCACCACTATCGCCAATCGCATCGCGATTGCAACTCAGCAACAAGCACAACGCAACGCAGCATTGCAGACTGTAATCGCCAAAAACACCGCCACTGCCGCCCGCAAACAGTTTTTGTTGAGTGCAACACCCTTTACCAAACAAACCCAAACCGCATTTGTCGCCACCCAACGTAGTGACAATACCACCGCCACTGCCGAGATTATCAATCATAATGCGACCCGTACACTCACAGCGTCGCACACCAAAACCATCAGCCCCACGCGCACCGCCACCCGTACCATCACCAACACTCGTACCATCACCAACACCCGCACCAACACCGCAACGCGTACCACTACGGTCACCAAAACGGTCAGTCCCACCGCGGTTGCAGTGATTGTGCCAACCACCGTCGCCACAGTTACGCTTGGTGATGATGTAACCCAGCTGGTGAGCAATCAACAATACCTCTTTGCAATCACTGGGAACGATAATGCGAACCCCGTGCTCGAATCCGTTGATATGGCGAGCTTTACGCGCCAAACACCCTTCGCGATTGACGGGTTATCTGCCAATCTGATGCAAATTAACCACACTGACGCGAATCAACTGGTCGTAGTAGGACGCCTCACCTGGAATACCTTGTTTGTGCAACGCTTCGACACGAGTGTGACACCCGCACGTGAAACAGGCTTTTGGACGATGGCGAGTCAAGTCATACCGAGTGCCTTGGTGGTTAGTGGCCGCTATATCTACATTGCAATGACCCAGACAATTTCCAACAGTCCAGTTTTGCAAACCACATTGATTACGTTGGCAAATGACGATTGGCTCCACGAATTGACGCCACGTATCGCATTACCTGGTCCCGTATCAGTGATTCACAACAGTGATAGTGGCGAGTTTGGGTTATTAATTGCAGGGACAACCGCCAATAACAAAGGCTATCTCGTGGCTGGTCGTATCCAAACTGGACGGCTCATCATCGGTGCACCGTTAAGCGTCCCATTGCGGATTAATCAGGTTGTCAGCCAACACCAAATTACTGGTCTCACCCCACAAAACATGCTGTTCACCAGCGATGGCACATCGGTCATCCAATATCAGCTTGATATTGGCACCCAAAAATTCATTCGGCTCGCAACGCAAACTATCGCAAATATGCAGATTGTACTACTCTCCAATCCAACCCAACTCCTCGCAGTCGCCAATACCGCCCCTTGGCAGGTATTGCTCTACAACGTACTATCGCAGGGAATCATTGCCCGTGGCACTGCCGTCATTGCACTAGATCAACCAACCCATCTCATGGCAATCGGACCGTGGCTCGTCTGGAAAACCAACAACACAATCTTTCGCGCACAACTCGATCGTTAATTTTGTTGTTAACAAATTAATTACAGGTTGATTTTCATACGATTATCATAGTATAGTTGACTGTTTTTCGGGTATACTATCTATTGTCGTAAACAAAATTAATGGAACAAAATCAATACCCAGAGCATCACAATAGGAGCGCACTATCAGAAGCGTATCATAGAATTCTGAATAATAGTACGCTAATCTAAATACATCAACAGCGGTAAGAGGTAGTCACATGCGTTTATATCATCCAATTGTATTAATATCATTTATCGCAGTGGTTCTCTTTGGTGGGATTCAGTTGCTGGTGTATAAAGCCCAAGCAGCAGCCACGAGTTCACTCTCTAGTCCCTTCGTAGTAACAAATACACCTACTATTGCAAATACCACAGTAGCCAATCCAACCGCATCCCCAGTCAATCATCAATCGGGGTGGCTGAGTGCATCTGTCGACAAAACCACCTTAAATATTGGTGAAACCCTCACCATTAATTTTACGGTGACGAATAAATATGACGACAGTAACTACCGTACAGGAACAATAACCCAGGCTGTGCCAATTGCAGGGTATGGGTATATCCCAGATGATACCGAATATGCATATGACCAAGATCAATGCTGGGCCCTTCAAAATCTCGGACTATTTCCCAAAGTACCAAAAAAATTCCGTGTGATGGCAGGCTATGTTGGTTGGGACAATCAATATGCGACAAATAGTACCAATTGTGCTTCCAAAAGTACCATCGACCATCCATGGCGCTGGAGCATCGGTGCGAGTGATATGGCACCTGGGACGTCGAGAACCATCACTGGCAAAGTGCGCTTCACCAAACCTGGTACATACACCATGATGTTTGGACTCGTAAAAGATCTTGTCGGCTACCCAGACGTGGGCACTTGTATCGCATCTAATAGTGCGAATCTAAACGTCTGTGGAATCGATACTACGGTTATTACTGTATTAGATGTACCGACTACTACCCCTACGCCGTCTAACTCTCCAACGACGACCAATACCCGCACCCCCTCCAACACCAGCACCCCCTCCAACACGGCGACGAACTCCAAAACACGAACCCCGACCAATACGATGAGTCCAACAAAAACGCTTACCTCCACACGAACTATGACGGTTACTGAAGTGCGTGGAGGCAATCGTATCGCCCGGTTTAGCTTTGAAGAATCTGTGGGTGCACATATCACTTACAAGAACACATTGAGTACGTCTACGTCACTCATCTGCCCTGGAACGCTACTCGTACCAGCGATTACCTGCCCTGTTATTACCAATACTGGGGTAGACGGTAATTCATTGCTATATAGTGGCGCGCAGTATAGTTATACGAAACAGAACATTTCGCTTACTAGTACTGGTGGGCTCACGATTGCCTATTGGGCCAAACCCAATACCGGTACACTCATGAATGCAGTCGTAATGGGGACGACTACCAACTATATCATTACTGGTTTCGATACTCTAGGACGATTTTTTTGTAGCAATAAAGTAAGCACATTAACGGCACCACAAGCAATCGCCGATACAAATTGGAACCATTATGCATGTTCATTAAATAGCGTTACCAAGCAACGTACGATTTATGTCAACAGTTTACGGGTTGCGATGGATCCCACCACGGCATTTTTGACGGGATCAGCGACTGCCTTTGTGGGCAGCAATGTCCTCAAAAACGGGGCATTTTATGATGGTGAAATTGACGAATTATCTATCTACAACGCCGAATTAACCTATGATGATGTCGAGTTTTTGTATCTAAAATACATTAACGACCCAACACGCATATCACCAACTCGCACACTCACACCCTCATCAACACGAACGTTATCACCTACCATAACCAACACACCATTCCCCGCTGAGATAGCGAGAGGCAATATCGCCTGGTTCTCATTCAATGAAGCTACCGGAGCAACATCGTTTGTCAATCAACTCAGTACCACAAACGTGGCTGAATGTCCTGCCCCTCTGGTATGCCCTATTGCGGGGGCCAGCGGCGTACGCTTTAGCAAAGGTATCACTTTTACTGGCAGCCAAACTCTCAAACTCCGTTCAACTATTGATATAGTTGCAAGCAATCCTTTTAGTGTGGCTGCATGGATAAATTCCAACTATAGTAGTAATTCTGTGATTATGTCAGCACGCGCTGCCTCGCCTACTACAAACAAGTTTATCCTCGGACTCAATGGCGATGGAGCACCATTTTGCCAATACGGCACATCAAGTATTGAAGCTACAGACCAAATCGTATCAGAAACATGGCTACACCTGATTTGCAGTATCGACAAAAATCGTAATGCGGTGTTGTATCTCAATGGAGCACCTGTTGCTTCAGGCCCAATGGCGGCGATGCCAAGTGGTGTAATGAACGTTTGGATTGGCGCTGATGGTACACTGAGCGATAATTACTTTGATGGCTCAATCGACGAGGTAAGTATATTTAACCAGTTTGTCACATGGGATAAGGCCGAGATTATGTACGACCAATATGCGGCTGCAGGTCAACGATCACCTACCCGGTCACGGACGGCGACCATCACGCATACCCCTTCCAAAACATTAACACCTAGCAAAACTGGTACCGCGACAGTATCACTGTCACCGATTTCGAATGGATCTTATCCATACCCAGCCCCCAAATTCACGCCGTCAATAACGCGCACGAGTACTCCTTCCAAGACGTACACGCCGTTACCAAGCAAAACACGCACAGAGACTCCCAATTACCCATACCCATAGTAGGTACGTGTCACATACACAACAAAACCGTGTAAAATAGTAGGCAATGTTTGTTGAGTTAAGGGAGCACCATGCAGCGATTATTAGTAACCGGCGGCGCAGGATTTATTGGGAGCAATTTCGTGCACTACATGCTCGAACGCTACAACTACGCTATCGTCGTCTACGACTCCTTGACCTATGCCGGCCGTCGTGAAAACCTCGCAGCCGCCGAGCAAAACCCCAAGTTTCACTTCGTGCATGGGAATATTTGTGACCTGAACCAAGTTAAACAAACGTTGCAACAGCACAATATCGACACCATTGTCAACTTTGCCGCCGAAACGCACGTCGATCGCTCGATTATGCAACCAGATGCCGTCATCCAAGCCAACATCAATGGCACATGGGTATTGCTCGAAGCCGCTCGTGAACTCGGGTTACCCCGTTTCCATCAAATCAGCACAGATGAAGTCTATGGCCAGATTCCAGAGCCAGGTCGCTCCAAAGAATCTGACGTATTTGAGCCTCGTAGCCCGTATTCGGCGAGCAAAGCGGGTGCCGAACACATCGTCTTTGCCTATCACATCACCTATGGACTCAATACCACCATCTCTCGTGGCTCAAACAATATCGGACCATTCCACTACCCCGAAAAAGCCGTACCGCTCTTTACCACCAATGCCATGGACGATATCCCCATCCCAATTTATGGCGATGGCATGCAAATGCGCGATTACCAATACGTCACCGATCACTGCGAAGGCATCGATGTGGTGCTCCATCGTGGTGTCGCCGGTGAAGCCTATAATGTCGGTACGAGTGTCGAAACACGCAATATCGATATGGCCCACAAGATCCTCGATTTACTGGGTAAACCACGGTCACTCATCACCTACGTCAAAGATCGCGCCGGTCACGACCGCCGCTATGCCCTCGATACCGACAAGCTCCGTGCATTAGGCTGGCAAAGTAACCATACCTTTGATCAAGCCCTCGAGAAAACCGTCAAATGGTATGTCGACAATTCTGCTTGGTGGCGCCCCATCAAAAGCGGCGAATACCGCGACTATTACCACAAACAATACGTCAGTCGCCAAGACTAGTGTTTGGTATATGATGGATTCCTCGCTCCGGCGTGAACAGTATTGTTTGCGCCGGTAGTGTTTGTGTTGCGCCGATACCACACCTATCACGAGAATATTTGGCGCACTGCATGGTCGGACGCCAAACAATCTACCTTAGTTGTATGATTCTCCATGTATTTCGATGCAATAATCGGGTACACTAGCAGGCGCAAGGGTTTGTGCTGATTGGATGTATCTACCACACCGCATCGCACGAAAATCCCGCACGAGTTCGATTTATAGGTATGTTATAATATATTTATGTCAACTGAAAACAATGTAGACGGTCCATACCGCATATATCCGCAACATGTCACATCATTACTTGATATCGCCACCCAGGCACTCAATAACGATCGTGATGCAGCCGAAGCGTTGATTGCGCGTGGTGGTGGATGGATTAATCGTGAGCGGGTACGGGTCGCCACCGCCATGGTATTGCCGGGCATGATGGTAACTATCCATACCCTACCATCGTATGCACATCCCTGCCAACTAACCAGTGCGGCGATTATCTATCAAGATCGCTGGTTACTCGCCATCAACAAACCGGTAGGTAGTTATGTCGATGCCACGCCTTGGGATGGGGATAATCATCTGCGCACCGAATTAGCCCGCCTCCTTGCAGAGTCAGACCAACACCCGCCGTTACATCCAGCTCATCGTCTCGACCGCGATACGACTGGGGTTTTGTTGTTTACCCAGCATCCCCACGCCAACGCCGCCCTGCAAAAGATTTTTGTCAATCACCTCGCCCAAAAACACTACCTCTGCCACGTCTATGGCCACCCCGACTGGGATGACTATGACAGCGATACCGGTCATGGTCGTAGTGAACGGGGACGCTTCAGGATTTACGCCCGCGACACCGTGGGAGATGCATTACCCAATGGCGACACCATCAAACAGATGCGTACCACATTCCACGTCATCCAACGCCTTGTGGATGGTACCAGTATCATCAAAGCCATCCCACATACGGGGAGGACTCATCAGATTCGGCTCCATATCGCCGAACTCGGGCATGCTATCGTCGGTGACCGGAGTTATGGCCCCGCCACGGAAGCAGTGCAACCACACCGATTGCACGCCTGGCAACTGACATTCCCGCATCCCATCCACGATACCCCGATTGCCATTATCGCCCCATTGCCAGCCTGGCTCCCCATTGATTTGGCACAGACGCTGGCAACGACGACTACACGTGGTACCAATTGACCTATGCTATTCTGAGACTAATTTTTTGCGTATTTTTCTGCATGCGATCGAGTTACTACCGTTATGATTTGGACTATCTCTGACTTACATTTATCGTTCGCCAATCCCAAACCAATGGATATTTTTGGGAACCGTTGGCGTAATCATCCTGAACGGATTGCCACTGCATGGAAAAACCTGATTGCCCCCGATGATATCATCCTCATCGCCGGCGATATCTCGTGGGCCATGCAAATCAAAGAAGCGCTCGTCGATTTACACTGGATCGATCAACTCCCCGGCCGTAAATATTGCATCAAAGGTAATCACGATTATTGGTGGGATCGCGTGTCACCAATTCGGGCGTTTATCCCACCGTCAATTACCTTGATTGAATCAAACGCCTTTGACCTTGGCGATGTGGTCGTATGTGGGACACGGGGCTGGAGCGCACCAGATACTCCAGGCTTCGATGTCGCGGTTGACCAACGTATTTATGACCGCGAACAACTGCGCATGCAACGGGCCCTCGCCGATGCCCGTAAAATAGCCAATCAGCGCCCGATTATCGCCATGATTCATTACCCACCATTTATCGACCGGCGCCCAACAGGGTTTGCCAGCCAATTTGCCGCCAGTGGGGTGAATGCCTGCCTATATGGGCACTTACATCGTCCAGATGATTGGGGTAATGCCACCCAAGGCCTCGTCAATGGCACCCATTATCAGCTTACCGCCTGTGATTATCTTGATTTTGTGCCGGTTGCCGTGCGTGGAATTGTGCCAGCGAATCAGACTCCTACGCACGTGACAGAATAACCGTACCCGATGTTGTTTTTTTGTAAAAAACTGCATTATCATCGGTAATTTATTGCGCTTGAGTAAATCAGCTCACCATGCGATTTTGTCTCCAAAATCGCTTTTTTGTGTGTATCAACAATCACAGTCCGGTGTAATTATGGTATAATTCATTCATCAAATTGTAATCTTTTTGGTGCTCATAAATAGGGGTGAACTATGGAAGTCGGTGCAATTCGCAATCGCAGTATCACAGACGAAATGCGTACGGCATATTTGGATTATGCTATGTCGGTTATCGTCTCGCGAGCGCTCCCTGATACCCGTGACGGGCTGAAGCCCGTGCAAACCCGCATCCTGTATGGTATGTGGGAAATGGGGATGCGCAATAATCAACCCTACAAAAAATGCGCCCGTATCGTCGGTGACGTGCTCGGCAAAATGCACCCCCATGGCGATAGCTCAGTCTACGACGCCTTGGCACGCTTGGCTCAGCCGTGGAACATGCGCTACCCGCTCATCGATGGCCAAGGCAACTTTGGTAGCATCGACGGCGACCCACCGGCCGCCATGCGGTATACCGAAGCGCGTTTGACTGCCATTGCCGAAGAAATGCTGTTCGATATCGAACGCAACACCGTCGACTTCCGCGATAACTTTGACGGCACCTTCCGCGAGCCCACCGTACTCCCGGCCCGCTTGCCCAATTTGCTCCTCAACGGAGCCAACGGCATCGCCGTCGGTATGGCCACCAATATCCCACCCCACAACCTCAACGAAATATGTCAGGCTATCACCTATCTGATCGATAATCCCGATGCCACCGTAGAAGACCTGATTAAACTCGTCCCCGGGCCAGACCTCCCCACCGGTGGCTTGATTTTGGGCAACGAAGGCATCAATGCAGCCTATAGCACTGGTCGTGGTCAAATCACCATTCGTGCCAAGGCACATGTCGAAGAAGGCACACGCAATTCACACCAAATTATCGTGACCGAATTGCCCTTCCAGGTCAACAAAGCACGCCTGCAAGAACGTATCGCCGAACTCGTCCGCGAAAAGAAAATCGAGGGCATTCGCGATATCCGTGACGAATCAGACCGTACCGGCATGCGGGTCGTCATCATGCTCAAGCAAGATGCCCAACCCCGTAAAGTCCTCAACGCACTCTACAAACACACCCAGATGCAAACATCGTTTGGCATCAATATGCTGTCGTTGATTGAGCGCGGTTTACAACCCCGCTTGATGACCCTCAAGCGCATGCTCCAAGAATACATCGAACATCGCCGTGAAGTCATCCGCCGCCGTAGCGAATTCGACCTCGACAAAGCCCGCGCCCGCGCCCACATCCTCGAAGGCTTGACCCGCGCCATCGATATCCTCGACGAAGTCATCCAAGCCATTCGCGATTCACGCTCACGCGATACCGCCCGCAACAACTTGATCCGCAATTTTTCGTTTAGCGAAGCCCAAGCCAACGCCATTCTCGACATGCAACTAGGGCGCTTAGCAGCCCTCGAGCGCAAGCGGCTCGAAGAAGAATTAGCCGAGGTACGCAAAACCATCCGCGAACTCGAAGAAGTACTCAACAACCAAGCCAAACTCAATGGGCTTATCAAAGCCGACCTTAAATACTTGATGGAAAAATACGGCGATGCCCGCCGTACCCAAATCATCTACGGTGTCAATGGCGAAGTCAACGACGAGGATCTCATCCCCGACGAAAAACTTCTCATCACTTTGTCAAACCGTGGCTACATCAAAAGCCAATCACCGGATACCTTCCGCACCCAAAAACGCGGCGGTAAAGGGATCCGTGGTGCCGCCACCCGCGACGAAGATGTGATGAGTCATATTTTGACCTGTAACACGATGCACGACTTACTCTTCTTTACCAATTCAGGGCGCGTCTACCGCCTCAAAGCCCACGAAGTACCTGACGCAAGTCGCACCGCCAAAGGCTTACCGCTGGTCAACTTGATTGATCTCAAACCAGAAGAACACGTCACGTCGGTGTTGTCTGTGCCTGATTATGCGCAAGCCAAATACTTGTTGATGGCCACTCGCCGCGGCAAAATCAAACGCACCGATTTGAGTGAATATAGTTCGGTACGCTCGAATGGAAAAGACGCCATTGGGCTCGACGCAGGTGACGAGCTAGGCTGGGTTAGCACCACCATGGGCGATGAATACATCATGCTCACCACCCGTCTCGGCAAAACACTACGCTTCAAACAGGCCCAAGTCCGCCCCATGGGGCGTGCGGCAGCCGGAGTACGCGGAATTAGCCTGCGTGACGGCGATGAAGTGATTAGCATGGATATCGTGAGTGCTGATGTCGAAAACACTGCCCAGCTAGTGATTATCGGACGTAACGGCAAAGGCAAACGCACTCCCGTCAAACTCTATCGCCCCAAAGGCCGTGGCACCCAAGGCATGCAAACCATGTCCCTTACGGACGGTGATACCGTGGCGATTGCCCGCGTCATCGATGCAGACATGTTGCTCACCTTCATCACTAGCAACGGCATTGTGCTTAAAACCCAAGCCAGCGAAATCCGGGCGTGTGGGCGGAGTGCCCAAGGCGTACGCGTCTTGTCCCTCAACGACAATGACACCGTGGTTGCAATGGTCGCTGATGACCCCGAAAACGAAGACCAAAAGCACAAACGAATCCTCGATATCGGTGACATGATCGGCGTCGATATGTTTGAAGGCGACGAAGACGGCGCAGAAGACGCTCCCGGCGACGGCGAATAATCCCTACCCGTAACATCTACACGTATCCCCCAGACTGTAATCACAGTCTGGGGGATTGTCATTCCAGCCAATACCGAGATGTGTTATTTGCTTTGGTTATACCCCATCAACGGCTCAGTTACGGGTTCTGGATTTGACTGCATCGGAACAGTAGCCGAGATTGCCAAATCAGCCATTTTGTAACCCACACCACGCACGGTCAAAATCCGGCGTGGCTTCGAAGGCTCAACTTCGATTTTTTCACGTAAACGACGCACACACACATCAACCAAATTTGTCTCGCCAACATAGTCATAACCCCATACTTCTTGGAACAACGTCTCACGATCAAATACTTCACCGTAATTCGCTGCCAAAAAGTACAGCAACTCAAATTCCATCGGCGTCAAATTCACATCCACACCCGCCAAGGTGACTCGATGGCGCGGTGCGTCGATTTCGATATCACCAACTCGTACGAGTGTCGGCGCTTGACGATTTTTCATGCCATCAACGCGGCGCAAAATCGCTTCGATCCGCGCAATCACTTCGACAGTTTTGAAGGGCTTGGTAATATAATCGTCACTGCCAAGCTCAAATCCCTGCACGATATCATCACTGCCATCGCGGGCGGTCAGCATAATAATCGGCACGTCGGATTGCTCACGGATGCGCTTACACGCCTCAAATCCATCGACATATGGCATCATCACATCAAGCAACACAATATCAAATGCACTGTCACTAAATGCTTTGAGCGCCTCAAGACCATTTTTGACGACCACGACCTCATATCGTGATCCACTGAGCGTTACTTGAATCAACGTGGCAATTGACGGATCGTCGTCCGCAAATAAAATCCGTCGTGGGGCTTGTTGATCTCCGCGACCGATAGTTCGTCGTGTTAACTTCATTGTAGTACCACCTTTTGTAGTAACAAATACAACCAAAAAAGGGGCGCCCGCAAGCGCTACAGATACCAACACCTTATCACTCTGTCAGCGCATGGCAATCAGTTGATTACCACTGCGTACACTGATAACCTTAGGTGCATTTTAACTATGTATACTTATTATACATGATATCACTAACCCGTCAACTCATTGTTAGTACGATGCAATGTAGTAAAAAATTACACCGACAAAAAACGCATGCATTGCATGCGTTTTTGTGAGAACTTAGCCTACCATGAGCGGAGCAACATCATCACTCGTTGGGGTACGAAATTCAAGCGTTGGCGGCTGCTGGCTGGTTACGACATCAGCCGTAATGATACAGCGTGCGAGATTTGGTTGCGACGGCGCATCATACATGACATTGATGAGTACCCCTTCAAGGATGCTCCGCAATGCCCGCGCGCCAGTACCCGACTTGATTGCGGCATCGGCGATAGCGTCAATTGCCTCGTCCGTCAGCTCAAGCGCAACATCATCCATCGCCAATAAGCGTTGGTATTGTTTGACCACGGCGTTTTTTGGTTCGGTGAGAATCCGGCGCATCGCATCGTGGTCAAGTGGTTGCAATGGCGCAATTACCGGAATACGCCCAATAAACTCAGGAATAAACCCGTATTTGAGCAAATCATCAGCAATCACTTGATCGAGAAAATGGGTCGACGTCGCAGTGGTAGGTGGCGGCGTGGCGGGGGCACCGCTAGCCGAAAATCCAATCGCACGATTTTGGCCAACCCGATTGGCGATGATTTTGTCGATACCTTCGAATGCACCACCACAAATAAACAATACCTGCGAGGTATCAAAGGGGATGAATTCTTGCTGGGGGTGCTTACGCCCTGGCACAGGGGGCACATGTGCTACCGAACCCTCGAGAATTTTGAGCAGGGCTTGTTGCACTCCCTCACCCGACACATCGCGGGTAATTGAGGGGTTATCCGACTTACGGGCGATTTTGTCGATTTCGTCGATATACAAGATACCCGTCTTGGCACGTTCGATGTCACCATCGGCTGCTTGAATCAAGCGGAGCAATATTGTTTCGACATCTTCACCCACATACCCAGCTTCGGTCAATGCGGTGGCATCAGCGATGGCAAAGGGGACATCAAGCGCTTTGGCGAGGGTTTGGGCGAGCAGGGTTTTGCCACTGCCAGTCGGACCAATCAGCAACACATTGCTTTTGCCGATTTCGACATCATTCACGGTTTGATTGGCGCGAATCCGTTTGTAGTGGTTATACACAGCCACTGCCAACATGACTTTGGCGCGATCCTGGCCGATGACATAGGCATCGAGATTGGCACGCAGGTCATGCGGCACCGGCAACGGACGTTCCACCACCGGTGTCGGTGGTGGCGTCGGTTGCGCACGTTGACGTTCTTCGGCGATAACTTGATTACAAATCGCGACACACTCATCACAAATAAAGATAGGCAGTGGGCCTGCAATGAGGCGTTGCACCTCATCTTGGCTACGCCCACAAAACGAGCAATTATAGACGCCACGACCACTATTTGACATTATCTACCTCAAAAATGTACTATTTTGCGTCAATCAACCGCGTTGTTGAAGTTTTTCGCGGGTGAGAATTTCGTCAATGATCCCGTATTCCTTGGCTTGCGTGGGGCTCATAAACAAATCGCGGTCGAAGTCATGAGCGATACGTTCGCTGGTCTGCCCAGTATCTGCCGCCAACAAGTCACGAATGATTTGTTGCGATCGCAACAATTCCCGGGCCATGATTTCGACATCAGGGGCATAACCGCGCACACCACCGCCAGCAGGATGCATGTGGATGGTGGAATTGGGCAGGCTATAACGCTTGCCTTTGGTACCACCCGCAAGCAGGATAGTCGCCATGCTACCGGCCATACCGACACAGACCGTCGCCACATCCGGGCGAATCATCCGCATGGTATCGTACATCGCCAACCCGGCAGTAATCGAGCCGCCGGGACTATTGATGTAGAGCATGATATCGCGCTCAGGATTTTCGTGCTCGAGAAAGAGCAACTGTGCGACCACCAGATTGGCCACCATATCCTCGATGGGCGTGCTCAACATGATAATCCGCTCTTTGAGGAGCCGCGAATAGATGTCAGAGCGGTACTCACCGCGGCCGGTGGTTTCGACGACGGTCGGAACGAGCTGGGTAATCTGTGGCATCATTGCCATGAGTTCAATGTGTGATTGCCATTGCATGCGCTACCTCCTTGGTTACACCATTGCGATTACTCGCTCTTTTTGGTGCTTTTTTTCTTTGGTGCTGGGGGCGCTTCGGTATCAGCGTCAGCAACGTCAGCGGCTTTTTTGGTGGTGCGTTTCTTGGGCGTAGCTGGGGCTTCGGTCGCGGCTACCGCACCTGCACCTTGGGTGGCGATTTCGACAATACGGGCACGCATTTTTTTGTCGAGGACACTGTTGGCGATTGACGTTACCATTTGGCCACGCAACAAACCAAGCATCGCATCACGTTGCTCACCGCTATAATCGCCAAGCATGGCACCGATTTCGGCGTCGATTTCTTCGTCGCTGACCGTCAAGCCTTCAGCCAACACAAACTCTCGCATGGCCAAATTACGCTTGAGGCGCTCTTCACCTTCGGGCAGTAAGCGTTTGACCAATTCTTTGCGGTCTTGGCTCATTTGCTTGTAGACCGCTTCGGCAGTGGTGCCGTAGCGCGTGTATTCGGCTTCTTGAGTGCTCAATATGCGATCGGCTTCTTGCTCGACCGCCACATCAGGGTAATCATACACTGCGCCAGCCACCAACCCATCAACAAAGGCGTTGATAAGACGGCTCTCTGAATTGGTATTAGCGTTTTTGGCCAATTCATCACTGGTACGGATTTTGAAGTCTGCCAAAGAACCTTCGAAGTTTTCGAGGGTGGGCAATTCTTCCCAATCTGGCAAAATACGCTCTTGGATGCGCAGCAAGGTGACATCAAAAACCACTGGCGCACCACGCATCTCTTCGTTGGCATAATTGTCAGGCAAAAACGCCGAAATCTGACGATTTTCGCCGATTGCCATCCCGATGATACCTTCCATCAAGCCTTCGACCAGCCGGCCTGGCTCGAGGATTAATTCGGTGCTTGGAGCTGCATGCCCTGGCTCGCGACCATTGATTGAGACACCGTCACGCAGTGCATCGACTTCAGCCGACACCAAGTCACCTTGGCTGGCAGCCCGGACTTCTTCGGGCTCACGCAATACCACATGGCGTTCGCGAGCTTCCTCGAGGGCACGTTGCAATACGACTTCGCTAAGCACCGGCACTTCAAGTGCTTGGCGAAAGCCGGAGTAGTCGGCAATCCGCGTAATCGGATCGACCGGTACTTGGATGACAAACGTATAGGGTGCAGTCACAAACTGCACATCCTCTAGGCTTGCTTGGCCGACTGGCTCAATGCCTGATTGTTCGAGGGCTTGACGAAAGCCCGCATTGATAATTCCCTCGGAAGCCTCTTCGACGAGCGCTTGACGCCCATAGAATCGTTCGAGAATCGGACGCGGTACTTTGCCGGGACGGAAGCCCGGGACACGTACTTTTTGTGACAAACTCCGAGCAGCCCGGTCGAGCTCTTTCTCAACGGTGGCTTCGTCCATCTCGACGATCAACTTCATCACACTGCGCGGCAAGCGCTCACTTGTAACCTTCACCGAAATAACTCCGTGTGTGCTCAAGGTGCGCCTACCATGGCGCGGCGAATTGTTTATTTCTACCGCATTATAGCATGAAGTACGGGCGAATGTCGGCAGACGCATTTGGTACGGCAAAATCCGCATCCTGTTGCGCAATTATCACTCGTTGTCTTTTCAACACATATTGCACATCGTTGTATACCACCCAAAATACAGCTCTTTATGTAATTTAGGCATACCCATCAAAATTTTGTGCCGGTACCACACACGACAAACATGGTGTGACACCATAACCCATATACTTCTCACCCTATCTTCAAAATCAGTCCTTTTTTTGCCCAAAAATCCCCGCCAATGCCAGTAAACTCCCGTATAATTAAAAGACAATATTGCGCCCGCTACTAAGGTGTCTATTTTATGACCATCCCACAAGAAATCGAGCTTAAATTGCGCGTCATCGACGAACAAGCCGCCAAACGCTTGTGGAAGCGACGTACCCTCGGTCAATATTTGCTCCAAGCACATGCCACGCAACAACTCCACACCATATATTTCGATACCACCACCCATACCCTCGCCCGCGCCAATGCTAGTATCCGCATCCGCATCGTCGATCAAACAACGCAATTTATCACCATCAAAACCAGCCAACCCGCTGTCGGCGACGTATCGGTACGTCACGAATACGAATACCCGCTTGAAGCGACCCATTGGCCCAGCCAGATTTTGGCGCAACTCACTACATTTGGGGTGCCCGCCCACGAATTGCTCCCAATTGTACATACCATTACCAAACGCCAAATCCGTAATATTGTCGATCAACACGGCCTATCTATCGCCGAACTAGTACTTGATCATGGCAACATCTATGCGGCCGGCCAGCATGAATCATTCTGCGAAATCGAAATCGAAGCCCGCCATACGACTACCGCTACCCAAATTACCCAATTAGGTCAATTGGTACAGCACCGCGTCCCCAGTATGCACGAACAACTCAGCAAATTCTCTCGGGGGTTACGCCTCCACGCCAATTACCCCAAAGCGCCCGACGAACTCCACGCCCTCCACGCCCATGTAGCCGTATTACTCGGGACACAACGGAGTGGTGATGAATCACTGTTTGTGCCACTTGCCCACCACGATACCCCCACCAACCGCCTCTTGTGTGCCAGTGCCACCCAACTCAGTCGTGAATACACCAATCAAACCAATCGCAATAGCGAACCGTTTTGGGTGGCACTTGATACTACCCAACGCGACTATGTTGCCAAATTAGTCACCCATGTAACCCTACCCGATTATCATGTAGATGGTGCACCTCTCAATCTGCATCACCTGCCCTTTAGCGAAGGCTTACGCTTACAGCTACGCTACCAGCTCCGCCGCATGCTCCAGCGCGAACAAGAAGTCCTGGCCACCTTTGATGCCAATAGCATCCATCGGATGCGCATCACATTGCGCAAAATTCGGGCGTTGCTTGATTGTGCCGATGGCGTCTATGATAGCGAAATCCTCAATCAATTCCGGCGTGGCTTCCGGCGTATGGCCCGTTTTCATGGCGTCGTACGTGACTGTGATGCCTTTAGCGATACCGCCCAACGGATTTTTGGTGATGCGGCTATTCCCGCTAGCATCCAAAAAGGCATCTTTAAAACACGCCAAAAAGCCTTGACGGAACTCCATGAACTGATTACTAGTGCCAAACATCATCGTTTTTTAGAAGCCTACGCAACCTTTGTGTGTACCAGCAATGCATCAGTCATCACCACCCAAACCACCGTCATTACCGCGTTGGGTGATAGCATTACCCAGCGCTGTCACGAATTACAACAACCACTGCCAGGGAGTTTTGAGCGCGTCGCCGAAAGCGAACTCCATGCCCTGCGCATCCGCGGTAAACGTTTACGTTACATCCTCGAATGCTTCCCGAGTATTCTCATTCCTGCCACCCAGCCCGCCTTGACCGTCCTCGACACGCTGCAAAAACACCTCGGCGTGCTCCAAGATGCTGTCGTCGCCAACGAATTACTCGCTGATATGAAACTGCTTACCAACCCCGACGCCAAAAAAATCCTCAGCACCTTGCGCCAAGAAGCCAGCCAACAACGCCAACAAATGCCCCTCATCTGGGATACCTGTACCAATGCCGAGTTCAATCAATCAATCATTGCGACGATTCACGCCATTCAATAACAAGAGGCTACTATGATTCCGCTTACCTTACATATGAAAAACTTCTTGAGTTATCGTGGCGAAACACCCATTTTTGACTTTACCGCCATCCATATTGCCTGCCTCAGTGGTGACAACGGCGCCGGCAAATCGTCGTTCCTCGAAGCCATCCATTGGGCCATCTGGGGCGAAGCCCGCCTCGGCGAACGTGAAATTATCACCATCGGCGAACAAGACATGTTTGTGGAGTTGACCTTTATGGTCAACGACATTGCCTACCGCGTCCATCGCAGCTTTACCACAGGCCGTGGCGGCTCCAAACTCATGCTTGAACAAGCCAGCGATTCCCAGCACACCAAATGGGCCTCAATCAACGGCGGCACCATCCGTGAAACACAACAGCGCATCACCAACGACATTGTCGGCATGAGCTACGCGGTATTCCAAAACTCGGCCTACCTCCGCCAAGGGCGCGCCGATGCCTTTACGCAACTGACCCCTGGCGAACGGCGCGATATTTTGGCGCAAATCCTCGAAATCGATCAATACGAAACATACCGCGAACGCACCAAAGCCGCCCGCAGTACTCTCAACGACGAAAAAACCAACCTCCAAGGGCAAATGAGCAATGACGAACAACGCGCAACCGAAATCCCTACCCTCGAAGAATATCTCAATAAAGCCGATACACGCCTGCATGCTGCCGAAACCTTTGGTGACTATGCAGATAGCCGCATTGCCTTACAACACGCCCAAAAAACACTCTCCCAAACCCAACAACAACATGATGAAGTCACGACGCTACAACATGAATTACGAGCCACAATTACCCAATTAGAACACCAACTCGCCCAGCGCCCGACCATCGAAGCCCACTACCATCAACTCGTCGATTACGAACAAACAGCCCGTCAGCTCAGTACCCAACGCGATCACTACGACATCCTGCAACAACAATACCAAGCCACCACGCAGCGTATAAGTGACGCCAAACAACTCCTTGCCCATACCATTCAACGCCTGAATGACGAAATCCAATTCATCGATGGAGCCGTGGCCAACTACGATACATTGGTCAGCGAACATGCCCAGCGAACAGCCCAAATCATCTCGCTACAAGATGTCAATCACCAGATTGCCGCCTTGAAACAACACCAACAACAGCTCCGTGCCACCCTCAATCAGCACCAGACCCAACACCAACAGCTCACGAACACCACCAACGAAATCCAAAAAACCAACGTTCGTATCACCCAACTCAACGAACTCACCCAGCCATGGGAAACACTCAATACGCAGTTGACTGCGTGTGAAGTTGCCCAACAACGCATCACTGCCATTCAATCCGAATTAACTACGCTCCAAGCACACAATGCAAATCTGAGTGCCCTACGTGATAACGTCAAAACACGTGGCATCGAACTCACCGAAAAACAAAAAACACTCACCGTTGACCATCCCTGCCCTACCTGCCAAACCATGATGGATCACGATCACTATACCCAGGCTGTCGCCGAATTCGAACGTGAAATCGTTTTACTTCGCAGTCAATTCAGCGAATTTCGCGATCAAATCATCCAAATCAATCAGCAAATCGCCACACTCAACAACGAAAAACTCCGCTGTGAGCAACAAACCATACGCGCTGGAGAAATCCGGCGCCGCCTTGGCGGCATCGAAGCGCAACGGCACGAGTTGGACCGTACCCAAAGCCACTTCGCCCAACTACAACAACAACTCGACTCGCTTGCCACACTCGATCTCGCTACCACGATCCGCACCACCCAACAACAAATCCTCGCGCTCGATGACGCATTGAACACCGCAAATAATCAACACGCCGAACGCACCTTTGTGCAACAACGGATCGCACAATTACACAACGACATTACCCAGCTCTCTACCCAAAGGCAACGCCGTGATGTATGTGTGGCCGAGCGTGATGCCGCCCAACAATTGCGTGACACAACACAATATGCCCTCGCCGATCAGCAGGCACATGCCCAAATTAGCGCAGAACTCGCCACACTCAACTACGATCCAAATGCATTACGCAATATTCAAACCCAAATCGACTTACTTACCCCCATCCGTATTCAATACAATCAACTCGCCGTCAGTCAAGCCAATTTTGAGGCAGCCCAACAACGCCACCAAGAAACCACCCAACGACTCAACGAGCTCAGTACCACCCGTGACACGAGTCATGCCGATGTCAACAAACATACCGAGCGTAGTCAGGCACTTGCAAGTCGCATTGGTGACCGCAATACAAATAGCACACCACAACAAATGCGCGATGCTGCCGACACCGAAATCCGCAATTGTCGCGACCATTGCAGTCAACTCCAAGCCAAACTAACCATCGCCCGTGAAGCCCAAAACAATCTGGCTATCCATCAAGCTCGACTTGCCACCCTTGCGAGTGAAATCAATCGCTACGACATCCTCGAAAAAGCCTTTGCCAGCAAGGGCATCCAAGCCATGCTCATCCGCGACTACGCCATCCCGGCCCTCGAAAAAGAGACAAATCAAATTCTGGCGCGGATGAGCGACAATCAACTCTACCTCGCGATTTCAACCAGTAGTGAAACTCAGAGAGGCACCACCCGCGAAACCATCGATATCCGCGTATCAGATGCCAGTGGCACCCGCCCAATCGAAGCCTATAGCGGCGGCGAAGCCTTCCGCATCAGCTTTGCCTTGCGGATAGCACTGTCGAAATTACTCACCCATCGCGCTGGTCATCGCCTCGAAACCTTGATTATCGACGAAGGCTTCGGCACCCAAGATGCCCAAGGCCGCGAACGACTCATCGAAGCCATCAACAGCATCAGCGATGAATTCCACACCATTTTGGTTATTACCCACATCCAAGAGCTCCGTGACCTCTTCCCGGTCCAAATCGCTTTCAAACGCACCGTGGCCGGCAGTAGTTGGGAGGTAGTGGCATGACCATCCCCCTGCCCACCTTTGTCACCATCCCCACCACTACGTTTTTAATGGGGACCAATGAATCTGACCTCAGCACATTGGCAAAAACCTACGGCGGCACTCGTGAATCGTATCGCGAAGAATCACCTCAACACCGCGTCACCCTCGCATCCTACGCTATCGCCACCACCCCGGTAACGGTGGCGTTGTATGCGACCTATATCGCCCACGGCGGCGAGCCCCCCAGTAGTTGGCAATCCCAATCGGCATTTCCAGCTCTCCCGGTCGTCAATATCACTTGGCCGATGGCCAATGCCTTTTGTGATTGGTTGAGCCACCACACTGCCGCACACTACGCCCTCCCCGACGAAGCCCAGTGGGAATGCGCTGCCCGTGGCAACGATGGCCGCCAATTCCCATGGGGCAACAATTGGGACGATAGCCGTGCCGCAGTACGGGGCAGCTGCACCCAGCTCCCCCCCGTTGCCAGTTACCCTAGTGGCGCTAGCTCGTGGGGATGCCTCGATATGGCTGGGGGCGTCTGGGAATGGACAACCTCACTCGATCGCCTCTATCCCTACCACGCCGACGATGGCCGCAATGACATGCAGGCAATTGGACGCCGGATTATTCGTGGCGGCTGTTATGTAAACCCTCATGGCTATGCCCGTTGTGCCTGTCGCTTCCGTATGGACCCGTTACTCACCAATCCATTTTTGGGCTTTCGCATCATCAAAAACCCCAGTTGATGTCACTATGACATCAACTGGGGTGCTGGTACCGCTCCCGAAAATTCAATTACCGCATATCAACGTTGTCATTCGTCGGCGGGGCACTCATGGTGCGGGGGAGAGCCACAATTTCGTGTTGTGGCTCGGCTGGTTTAGGTGCATTGACGCGCTCGCCCGTCCACGGATCAAAGCGCCAGCCAGGATGATTTTGGTTGGCAGCACCGATTTCGCTTTCTTCGGGGATCAAAAAAATCGCTGCCAAGTACAAAATCGCCGCCGACCCCATGCTCAGCAATCCAACCACTACAAATATGCCACGAACCAACACCGTATCAAGTGAAAAATAACGCGCCAATCCACCACACACCCCACTAATCAAACGATCGCTACGACTGCGGGTTAATTTTTGTTGAATAGTCATGATTAACTCCCTGTACAAAAACAATATTACTGCCCCGTACGACGCATGCACCGGAGTGATGGTTGCACCGTTGCTAGCGAATCTGCTGTGCAAGCGCTTCCATCCGCGACACAAACATTTCGATAAACCGCAGAGTATCAAACGCTGTCACCAGTTGCACATTAGGCACTGGTCGATGCATCGACCGCCACGTGGCAGGCCAACGAGTCGAATCAAACCCCGTCATATCGGTGTCACGGGGAGGATGTGATTCATCGCCCACATAACTCAATACCGTCTTGCCCATTGTCAACTCACTAGTATGTTCGATATCAATCCGCACTACACGAGTCGTGGCAAGCTCAGGCATAAATGCCAGTGCCAACGCCACGGGGTCGTTGATGGCGCATCCCAACACCCCAAAGCTGGCCTGATGAAACTCCATATAAAACCGTGTCGCTGCCGCAATGAAACGGGATACCGGCGAATCAATCATGAGCAATCGGTCGATATGCTGCTGGAAAAGCATCACTTCCACCGTAATATCCCAAGGAACAAGGGTAATCGGCATACCGCTCGTCAACACAATATGCGCAGCATGGGGATCAACAAAAAAATTAAACTCTGCCAGTGACGTGGTATTGCCATCCGCACGAACCGCACCACCCATGATAATCACTTGGCGGACGGCGGCGACGATTTGGGGAGCCTTGCGGATAGCCATGGCAATATTGGTCAATGGGGCCACAGGGACTAGGGTGACTTTGCCTGGTTGGGCCATGATTTCACGGATGATAAAATCGACGCCGTGTTCACTCGCTGGTGGGACGGGGGACGGTGGCAACACCGCATACCCCAGCCCACTCGCTCCGTGGGTTTCGGCAGCGGTAAAAGCCGGGCGCAACAGTGGCAACGCTACTCCAGCCAAGGCGGGGATATCAGTACGTTGCGCCAATGCCAACACATTGCGGGCGTTGTGCCACCCATCAACGAGGGAACAATTCCCACCCGTGACACTTACCCCACGTAAGCTGACTTCGGGGGATGCCACAGCCAACAATATCGCCAAGGCATCATCGATGCCCGGATCCGTATCAAGAATAACTAGACGTTGCATAATGTAATCTTCCTTTAATCGTTTTACCGTATCGTTAGCTACCCAAAATGCCAGAATTTAGTATACCACTGCGGTATATATCTGTTTTGACATGTGCACTACAGTATGTCATAATTAGCTATGATATTGTATAGTTATTTCCATCTGTGCCCCACCATGCCAGATGTGGGTGGGAGTGTTGATGCGTGCGTATCTCGACATCGAAACAACCCATGACCAACGCATTAGCGTCATCGGCATTTATCGTAGTGACATCGGAACCATTCAATTGATTGACGGTGGAATCAATGATTTGGCAATCTACAATGCACTTGAAGGCATCGAAACGATTGTCACATTCAACGGTTCTGGTTTCGATTTGCCATTCATCAAGCGTCGATTACGGATTAATCTGTTAAATGATTACACGCATAGCGATTTGATGTTGGTTTGTCGCAAGCGTGGGCTTCGCGGCGGGCTTAAGCTTATCGAAGCAAATGTCGGCATTCAGCGTGCAACCGCGGGAATTAGTGGGTTTGATGCCCCACGACTCTGGCGGCGCTACGAAGAGTTGCATGACCAACAGTCACTCGAGATTTTGCTCCATTACAACCAAGAAGATGTCATCAATTTGTGTTTACTCGAAGCCCATCTCGGCATCGTGACCCATATACCGGCTAACCCTGCTATTCGTCGTACATTTGCGTAAGTAAAACCACAAACATGCAATCAAAAATACTCAATCAACGCTACGAGCTCGCAGAAAAAATCGGTGATGGTGGCATGGCTACGGTCTACCGTGGTCGTGATGTACGACTTAATCGTGTGGTTGCCATCAAAATCCTGCACCCGCATCATGCGACTGATTTGAATTTTTTACAGCGCTTCAGCCACGAAGCCCAAGCTGCAGCCAATCTGCGTCATCCCAGCATTGTCGATATTTATGATGTCGGTCAAGAAGAACGCCAGCACTTCATCGTGATGGAATTCGTCGATGGCAGTGACCTCAAAAGCATGATTTTGCGCTACAAGCAGCTCCCCGTACAACAAGTGCTCCAAATCACGAGTGCCATTGCCGATGGGCTCGATGCAGCCCATCAACTAGGGATGGTCCATCGTGATGTCAAACCGCAAAACATCATGGTTGCCCACGATGGCACTGCCAAGATTACTGATTTTGGGATCGCCAAAAGTGGTCTTTCGACCGCCCAAACTGAGACTGGGGTGACGTTTGGCACCGCCGACTATATTTCACCCGAACAAGCCCGTGGCCAGCCGGCTACTGCGCAATCTGACATCTATGCCTTAGCAGTCACAATTTACGAAGCACTCACGGGGCAGTTGCCATTTACCGGTGACAGTGCGGTGGCGGTCGCGTTACAGCATGTCGGTTCCAAGCCACCACCCATCCGGCGTCACAACCCAGGTGTATCAACAGCGCTTGAGCAACTCATCATGCGCGCCCTCGCCAAAAACCCCTCTGAACGCCCTGCCACCGCCAAAGAATTTGGCCAATTATTGCGCGCCCAAGAAGAAACCGAAGTGCGTGACACTGCCCCGCGGCCGGTGCGCACCAACGGCAATAATAGCCGCAGTGTGACCTCTATTTCGGCTGGGATGCGTAATTTACCCCCCAAACGCTCAACAATCACATCCCCACTCCCCTCACGGGCAGGGCGAGAATTTGGCGGATTTCTAATCCTGTTATTGTTACTCACCCTCGCCCTCGGTCTGTTTTATTTATTTGCGATTGGGTCATTTAACGGTTTAATTAGCCCCAATACCAACCGCAACACGGCACCCAATACCACCCAAGCAATCATTGCAACACCGACGGCAATTATTGCCTTCTCGAGTGCAAGTGTACCTGATTTACGGAACCTCAACGAAAACGATGTCGTAACGACATTGGTGAACGCCGGGCTTACCCCCGTCGCAGATCCTGCCAAATACTCCAACGATGTCCCCAAAGGGCTCATCATGAGCCAAAACCCCACTGCAGGCGACCCTGCACCTGCAGACAAAACCGTGCATTATATTTTAAGCTTAGGCAAATTGGCTCCGCATGTGCCAGCCCAAGTAGTCGGACTCAATGCCAACGAGGTACGACAACAACTCGAAGTCATGAATTTACGCGTAATTCTCATCGAAGAATATAACACCACCGTCCCAAACAACAATGTCATTCGCACCGATCCGGCGCCTGATTCCCTATTACAAGCAGGCGATACCGTGCGTGTCTATGCGAGCTTGGGAGCCAATCGCCGCGTGCCAAATATCGTCAACATTCCCGAAGTAGATGCCCTCAAGTTGCTCCAATCTGCCGGCATCACAACGACCAATGTCGTCTATCAAGGGTGCGATAATCTTGGCACACTCTGTGACATCGTGGCTGCCGGCCAAGTTGCCCGCACCGAACCTGCGATTGGCAGTCTGATTGCTGATGGCACGACCATCGTCATCACCATCCGCCAACCCTAAATCGCTCCTGTAAGCACCACAATTACTACCGTTTATATCATGCAATACCACCAATTTACCCATTGTACTGAAAGGGTAAATTGGTGGCTTCGTTGCATTTATGCAGATTACATCGCATCAGCTACCCCTCGGGAATTTTCAAGTATACTTATAAATAGTATGTCATTTCTTAATGAATGACCATCACGCATTTGACTTTTCCCCACCAAAATTCAACCGAATAACGCAGCAAAGGAGGATACCAATGTCAAATCAACTTGCCATTGCCGGAGGTTCCCCCATACGCCCCCAAGGATATCCTGAATGGCCCGTACACGACGAAGCCGACGAGGCTCGTTTGATCGAGGTATTGCGGAGCGGGCGCTGGGGAGGATACCCAGAGCCCGGGCCATACAATGCCCAATTTTGTGCAGACTTTGCCCAATTTCAAGGAAGCAAACATGGAATTTTGATGGTGAATGGCACCGTCACCATGGAAGTTGCCCTCAAAGCACTCAACATTGGCTGGGGCGACGAAGTCATCGTACCCGGTTTGACGTTTGCGGCGACTGCGTATGCCCCAATGGCGGCGGGCGCACTACCCGTCGTGGTCGACATCGAACCCAAAAGCTGGAGCATCGATGCCGAAGCCGTCGAGGCCGCCATTACGCCACGAACCCGCGCCATCATCCCCGTCCATACGGGACAAATCGTCTGTGACATGGATGCCCTCATGGCAATCGCCCAGAAACACAACCTCCACATCATCGAAGACTGTGCGCATAGCCCAGGCAAACAATGGCGCGGACGAGGAGTGGGAAGTTTTGGGGCCTTTGGATCATTTAGCCATCAAAGCTCTAAAATATTAACGTCAGGAGAGGGTGGCTCACTGCTCACCGACGACGAGCAACTCGCCCAACTAGCCCATTCCATCATCGATTGTGGGCGCCCCAAAGATCCTGCCGGTCAAATGTACACATTTGGGTGTAACTACCGACTTGGTGAACTCAATGCGGCGTTGCTCGGGTCACAACTCGATAAATTCCCTGCCCAAATGGAAGAACGTGCCCACAATGCCCGCTATTTCATGCAACGGCTCAATGACATTCAAGGCGTACGGGCACTCCATCTCGACGAGCGGATTACCCGCTTGTCGTTCTATCGTTTTATTGTGGCAATTAATCCTGAAGCATTTGCCGGAGTATCGAACGCCGTCGTTTGTGAAGCACTCAATGCCGAAGGAATCGGAAGCTGGGTAGGGTATGACCCCATGAATAAGTACCCACTCTTTCAACCACACTTATCGCGGTTACCGGTGGCTGTACAGTATGCAGCCCAACTTGACCCAAGTCGCTGGTCGTTACCCGTGTCTGAACGCGCCGCACATGTAGAACAAATTTACCTCGATGAAGCAATTTTTCGTGCAGGCCACGAAGGCGTCGATCACGTCATTGCCGCATTTGAAAAACTGCAACGGAATCCTGATGCGTTGCGCAAACTCGCAGCTCATATGAATCGCGGGTAATCTCAACAATCCAAAAAACGGCGCCGTCCACCCAGTGGCGCTACAGTTACTTAACTAATTTTTGGAGTAACTGTAGTGCCACTGCGTGTGGGTCATCACATAGCCCACAATGCACGGGACCAGTCGCAATAATCGTACTGCGGGGCGCCACCAACCAATGGAAGCGTTCGGCAATTGGGAGCGTTGCAATTGGTCCTGCTATGGGATCCCCAAGGGCAACTGCCGTAAATACCGCCAAATGTTCTTGGATGGTGGTAATATCGCAGGTGGGATCCAACGCCTGTAACCGGGCCAAATCACAATAGGTCGGGGCCGCCAAAAAGCGTTTGGTGCGACAAAACACCACCACACCCACGTTGATAGATTCACCGCGTTCAATCCGCGGCGTCAGCCGGACAATCGCATAATCAAATGAGTGAGCGGGCACGCAACACCTCCGCCACAAATGCCCGCGGTGCCGCCACGCGGCGCACGAGATAATCGTGCAACGCATCCCGCGCTTGGGCAGGCACTTGCCAGCGCCGCCCCAACGGCCACCATGCCTCAGGCACCAAATCAAGCACCGTGGCAATCGCCTCTGGGGTAAAGCGCTGACTCAATTGCGCATCAACATCCTCGATATGCGTCGCCATCGGCAACAATACATGATCGCGAATCGCCGCAAAAGGAGCTACAATCCGATCTTCGTAACCGTCCCAGGCATGCATCACATACAATGCCGCCCCATGATCGATGACATGCAGCTGGCGGTGCCACCACAACATATTGGTGTTGCGGGCAGTACGATCTATATTGGTCATCATGGCGTCAAACCAGACGACTGCCGAGGCCAGCAACGGGTCGACCCGTTTCACCAACGCCGCATCAAACGGCAAGGCCCCTGGCAAAAAATCACAGGCCAGATTGAGCCCCGCACTCGCAATAATCAAGGCCTGCACTTCATCGTCGGGTTCCGAACGAGCCAGTACGGGGTCGATGTCGATAAACACCAACTCTGGCACGGGTAAATCACACATCCGCGCCAATTCGCCGACGACTAATTCGGCCACCAAGGCGCCGCTCCCTTGCCCAGCCCCACAAAATTTGACGACGTACATGCCATCATCATTGGCTTCGACCAGCCCAGGCAAAGAGCCTCCTTCACGCAACGGCATCACATAGCGGGTGGCAGCCACCGTTCGTAATCCCTGTTTCAAAAAATCCTCATGACCATGGCTGCCACCACCGCAATAATGGTCAGCACCACGACAAACCGAATCACACCCGTAATCAGCTTCCCAACGACCCAGATTGCCAGCACCCCACCCGCTATCAATAGTGCAGTGTTCATGATGACATCCTTTGTGTATGACAACTGTGTATAAATATACTACACTGAACGACGTATTGCATTTGCATCATTGTGCTGTTGCCCGTTTGGTACATACCATACCACAACGACACATATGGTGTGCCAATATCATTGCCGTAGAGATTGTTTGTGCACTTATCCATACGCAAAGACAGCGCGTGTCCATTTACAAGGAATCACTGTGACCCAATTACCCATGCTACGCACGATTGATTTGATTGTGGTAACCGCTGGTCGACTGGCCGCGACCACCGCCTTCCGGATTGTCTATCCGTTACTGCCATTCCTCAGTCAGCGCTTCAATATCTCGCTCCAGCAAGGCGCCACCCTGATCGCCATCCAAACCGCCGCCTCACTGGCGTCACCCATCGGTGGCATGGTCTCGGACCGCTTTGGCGAGCGCAAAGCGATGCTCATCGCCCTAGCACTTTTCATCACTGGCGCCTTGTCATGTAGTCTCGCCAGTAGCTTCATGATGTTTTTTGTTGGCTATTTGCTAATCGGCTTAGCCACCGCACTCTATCAGCCCTCAGGGCATGCCTATCTCAGCGCCCGTAGCCCCTACGCGCAACGAGCCCGCGTGCTAGGGATATTCGAGATGGCCTGGGCTGTTTCGGCAATCATCGGGGTGGCACCATTGATGTACCTCATCAATCAACAACAACAAAGCATGGTGGCCTATGCGATTTTGGCGGGCATTGGGGTGCTTAGTTTCGTGATGTTATGGCAACTCCCTGAACACCACCAGCGCCAACTCGTGACGCACGATACACGTCCGCCCTTCACCATCGTGACGGCACTTCGTCACCCCGGCTTAGCAATCTTGCTACTGTTCCCACTCTTGGCATTTGGCGGCAACGATTTGTTTTTTGTGACCCAGAGTACATGGCTCAAAAGTAGTGCCGTAGGTGCCAACGAAGCCTTGATTGGTGGCTTATTTGTCATCATCGGGATCGCCGAATTAGCGGGTTCGAGTGCCGTGGTGGCCTTTGCAGACCGTATCGGCAAACGGCGCTCGGTGATTTGGGGATTTGCATTGACCAGTGTCTGTTTGCTGTTACTTCCGTTTGTGGGGAGCAATTGGTGGGTAATCACCGTAATGATATTTTTGTTTTATTTCCTAATCGAATACGCCGGCGTTGCGAGTTTCCCACTGATTTCCGAAGCCTTACCCGCCGCCCGCGGCACCATGCTGGCCTTGATGGCTGCTGCCGTTGGCATCGGCCGGATTTCTTCGGCACTGAGTAGTGAATTTTTGTATCTCAAAGGTGGGTTACCGCTCATTAGTATCGTTGCCGTTATCGCCAGCATCCTCGGGCTTATCGCCTTGACTCGTTCATCACTCACCCCCACACGCTAAGCGTTGTACTATCACGAGGAGTCGTTGTGACCCAATTACCAAGTTTACGCCCGATTGATTTGATTGTGGTAACCGCTGGTCGGCTGGCCTCGACCACCGCCTTCCGGATTGTCTATCCATTGTTGCCATTCCTCAGCAACCGCTTCGATATCTCACTCCAACAAGGAGCCACCCTCATCGCCATCCAAACCGCTGCCTCGCTGGCGTCACCGATCGGTGGCACCATCGCTGACCGCTTCGGCGAGCGCAGAGCGATGCTCATCGCCCTCGTACTTTTTATCGCTGGGGCATTTTCATGTAGTCTGGCTAGTGGCTTTATGGCGTTTTTTGTCGGGTATTTGTTGATTGGTTTAGCCACGGCGCTCTATTTACCTTCCGGGCAGGCCTATCTCAGCGCTCGTAGCCCCTATGCGCAACGGGCCCGTGTGCTGGGGATCTTCGAAATGGCGTGGGCTATATCGGCCATCATCGGCGTGGCCCCGTTGATGTACCTGATTAATCAACAACAACAAAGCCTGGTAGCCTATGCGATTTTGGCGGGCATCGGCATCCTGAGTTTCGTGATGTTATGGCAACTCCCCGAACACCACCACCGCCAACCAGTAGAACATGGCACGCCGGCCACCCTCAATATCATGACGTTACTGCGCCAACCCGGGTTGGCCATGCTCTTACTCTTCCCATTTCTCACCTTTGGCGGCAATGATTTGTTTTTTATCACCCAAAGCACGTGGCTCAAAGGTGACCTTGGCGCCAATGAAGCCCTCATCGGCGGCTTATTTGTCATCATCGGTATCGCCGAATTAGCGGGATCGAGTGCAGTAGTAGCCTTTGCTGACCGTATCGGCAAACGCCGTTCGGTAATTTGGGGGTTTTTGTTGACCGGTGTCTGTTTGGCGTTACTTCCCTTTGTGGGGAGCAATTGGTGGGCAGTCACGGTGATGATGTTTTTGTTTTATTTCCTAATCGAATACGCTATCGTCGCCACCTTCCCACTTATATCAGAAGCATTACCGGCTGCCCGCGGTACCATGATGGCCCTCATGTCGGCAGCAATAGGCATCGGGCGGATTTTTTCGTCACAAAGTAGTGAGTTTTTGTACCTCAACGGCGGGTTGCCCCTGATAAGTGCAGTGGCGGTAATTACCAGTGTATTGGGACTGATTGCCTTGACGCGGTCATCACTTACGCCAAAACGATAACCACGGTGTGATGTCTGCTTAACATTTATGGTGCATACTATGCATGATTTGTAGTACGAGGAGCATTTATGAGCACACTCCCGATTGTCGGCGTAGCCCTGACCTCACATCATTTACCGCAACACCTCGATTGGATTTTGGCAGAGCAACGTGACCTCGAAATCCAAGATATGACCGACCCCGATCTAATCGACGGTGATTGGCAGGCTCGGGCTCACGAAATCCGCGCTACGCTACAAAATCACACTGGACGCCTCGGCATTCACGGACCGTTTTATGGCATCGACATCGGTTGCAAAGACCGCGCCATCCAAGCCGTAGTGCAACAGCGTTTGTTGCAAGGACTCGAATTTGCCCACATCGTTGGCGCGAGTCACATGGTGGTACATAGCCCGTTTATGGTGTTTGGCTCACCATTTAGTGCGATTCAACCCAAAACGTTGGCTAGTACCATCCAAATCGCCAACCACATCATGGCACCCGTGGTTGCCAAAGCCGCCGAAATCGGCTGTCTGCTTGTCATCGAGACCATCCACGACCAACAACCCGCACTACTCCGCAGTCTGATTACGTCGTTTGAGTCACCGTGGGTGCGCCACAGCATCGACGTGGGGCATGTACGCATCACAATGACTCGTGGTGGCGCTAGTATTCCCGAGTGGATTCGCCAAAACGGCGACATACTCGAGCACGTCCACCTCCAAGACAACGATGGCAGTTACGATGCCCATCTCGGCTTGGGACAAGGCGATATCAACTTCACCAGCCTATTTGCAGCCCTGCAAGAGTTGACGCATCACCCCCGCCTCATCCTCGAACTCAACAATCATCATGACATTCCCCAGAGTTGGCAGTATTTAAAAAATCTCGGGCTGGTAGTGTAACCGCTACCCACACAAAACCGCGCCTTGGCGTACTGCCAAGGCGCGGTTTTGTGTGGGAGATTATTACCCAGCGATGATGCTCTCATCGCGGTTTTTTTCGCCTTCTTCGAGCAACATAATCGGAATGCCGTCTTCGACGGGGTAGCGATAGCCGTTGCGACGATTGACCAACCATTCGCGACCATCGGCATCGCTGATTAGTTCGATGGAGCCTTTGTCACCTGGGTCAGCCAAAATCGCCAACAAATCGGGGCTCACTGAGCGTTTGGGGTTGTTGGCAGGGGCGGCTGCATCAGTAGCGCTTTCTTGGCGTACGGCACGATACACCACCAACGCCACACCAGCAATGATCAACAAACCAAGCAAACGAAAAATACGTTTCATTCTGTCTCTCCTTCATTATTCCATGATGTTATTGTAACGCCATCTGTAGCAAACCGCACAGGATTTGGCGTGCGGCGCAACAGGCGGGGGCGACCAACCGACTCAGGGGACCATGGGGTGGGGGGCGTATTGGGGCTCCGCCACACCAAAAATTCATGGATCACATTGCCTTTTTGATCATAGCGCACACTCAAAAAAGGACAGCGTTGGTTTTGGCGTCGACCAGTGGTTAAATCAGTCACCACATCCGTCCAAGTCCCCACGTTAATGTACGTCTGACGCTCATTCATGATGACTTGTTGCGCCATATGCGTATGCCCACAAATAAATAATACCGTATCTTGGTAAGTCGTATTATGGGCAATTTTGACCATTTCACGCAATACCGCGACGTTGAATTCACGCACTTCACGCAGTAATTGCCGACGTGATTCGCGTTCGATATGGGCCATCAAGTAGGGCGGTACCGTTTCACGCTGGCGTGTCATACGTCCTTCGATAACCCGCCGCACCGTATCGAGCGCGCGGCGTAGCCGCCGTTGATTCTCGAGGTGCCGGACCGTCGTGGCAGATTCGTTGAGGGTTTCACTGCGCCGGTAGGCGAGTGGCACCAACATACTGCGCACGGCCAACACCACTCCACGCGTCACAAACCGCACCACCTGCCAGTCACGCAAATGCGCCACACTCAACAAATGCCACAAAAACGCCGAACTCGGTTTGACGTTGTCAATGAATGGCGCCAATGGTAACGGCGAGCGTTCGAGTGGATTAATCACGCTTTTGACGGCAAAGGTACCACGCACCAATTCAAACGGCTGACTAATCCCCTCAAAGCGCACAAAACTATTCCATGGCTCGAATTGATTGCCATGTTCAATAAACATGCCATCGCCGAAGTAGCGCGTACAAAAACGCAACCGTTCATCGGCGAGATCGAGTCCCAATTTTTGGCGCAAGAGATTTTTGGCAGCGTGATAGTGCAATTCAAAATCGTGATTGCCAATCATCACGGTCAAATAATTCCCCGGTTTGCGCACAAATGTCGCTAGGGCTTGGATAACGAGTGGATGTGCCGCCATGATGGCGTCGAGGCGTCGACGCGCAGCCTGCCCTGTCCATTCAAAATCAGGGACGTCACTGAGCGTGACCTGCAAAAACTCAAACGTATCACCTGCCAAAATTAATTCAGTGGGCTCTGTCATCGCATAGAGCTGCACAAAATCGACAAATTGACTGTCCGCATTGAAATCATCGAGCCGATCGCCGCCACCGAGGTGCAAATCGCTGACAATCAACCGTCGCACCCCGAGTGCGGTATCATCGCCAAGTAATTCGCCGGTGGCATCAGCGGTAGGGCGCAAAACCACCGGACGTAGGCGTGTCAGCACAAAGCGCAACGACAACGCCATGGTCATTACTGCGCCAATCCAACTCCACCAACGACGTTGCATTACACTACCTCACTTGTCGATTTAGCCAAATCAATAAATGCAGCAATCAAACCGTTATCTTTGTAGCCAGCCCGTTCGACACCACTACTCACATCCACACCCCATGGTGACACCTGATGGATGGCCGCTCGCACATTACCAGGAGTCAATCCCCCCGCAAGCACGATGCGCCGTTGACTAGCCAATGCTGTAGCCGCAGCCCAATCCGCAGATTCACCGGTACCGCCAAACTGGGTGGCGGTGATTGGTGCATCCACCAAAGTAGTAATCCGGGCATCGCTACTGGTCAGCCACGCCGCTTCGTCGGCGCTGCCATTGAGGCGAAGCGCGCGCCAAATCGGCATCGCTGGTAATTCAGCAATGATGTCGTAGGCTTCGGTACCGTGAAGTTGCACCACATCGAGACCACACGTTGCCACCATGGCGGCAATTGTCGCCGCTGATTCGTTGACAAACAATCCTACCACCTGTGTGGCATACCCTGCATCACGCAGGGTAGCCACGAGGCGTTGGGCGGTACTAAGTGAGACTTGACGCCGGCTCGGTGCAAATACCAAACCGACATAATCGGCTCCAGCTGCCGCTGCCACAAGCAGATGTTCGGGTGAGCTCAAGCCACAGATTTTGACAATAGTCATCGCTACTCCGTGGTTTTTTTGCGGCGACGAGGCGTCGCACGGGTCGGTTCAGGGGTGGCCGCCGGGGCAACAGGTGGCGTCAACTCTGCGACTTTAGCAGGCGTAGCCGGCGTTGCTTTGGGCGTGCGCCGTTGATTCGGTTTCTTGGCTTCTGTTGCAGGCGACGGTGGCGTTGGTGCAGGCGGCGCTACAACAACAGCCGGTACAGCATCTTGGCGTTTGGTACGCCGAGGGGCTTTGCTGGGGACGGTTGGTAGCGTCAAGCCGTCGTCAAGCAAGTCTGCCGGAGTAGGAATCATCGTGACAGGCGCCACGACATTCGCCGGCTCACTAACAGGCACAACCGCATTCGCTGGCTCGCTGACAGGCGCAACCGCATTCGCTGATTCACTGACAGGTGCCACCACCGCCAAGCGATAACTCACCCGATTACCACGCCCAATCCGATGTAATTCCCCCGAATTTATCGACAACTTAATCAACGAACGTAATTCTTCGTTGGTGCGCGAAACACCGTCAGCACCTCGATTACGCGTATTGCGCAACAAATCGTGAATTTGTTGGAACGACAACGGACGCTCACTGGCCCCCACAATCGCCTGCACAAATTGGCGCTCTTCTGGACTAAATGGTTGCGCCGGCGCCACATCATCACTGCTCTCCGCTGCCTCGTCAACCGGTGTCTCTTCCTTGGCGACCACCGGCACTGGCACAGGCGCCACATCGTTTTGGGAAGGCGCTACCACCTCGGCTTTGGGTGTGGGTGCCACAAAATCATTGGGCACCACCGTGACCGTACTCACGGGAGCTACTGCAGGCGGTAGGACGATTTGGTCAGCATCACTTGCTGATGTATTCCGCTCGTGACGACCATTGCGATTGTTGCGCTCAGGCCGGTCGGGGCGTTCACCACGCCGGCGCCGCCGGCGCGACTTGTCATTGACATCACCACGCTCATCGGCGGCTACGTCGATGGGTGAGGCCAGTGGTTCTTCACTGCTGCGTTCACCCCTGGCGTCACTTGCCAACGTGAATTGCGAGAGTTTGCGCGGGTCTTCACCAGGCAAAAAGACTTCATTGACCACCCCATCACTCGAAATCAAAATCTTGCCCCGTCGAGCCGCTTCGTGAATGAAATCTTTGAAGCGTTCGAGTGGGCGGCCATTGCCGTCTTTGATTTGTTGCTCGCGGAATTCCCCGCCCGACATTTCTTTCATCAATACTTTGAGCGACCCAAATGCCGTCATCATGTTGCGGTTGCGCGCTTCGAGCACGGCTTTGACCAACAACTCAAACGCCGCATCTTCATTAAACGCAACGGGCTGCTCTGCGGGTTTCGCTGCTTTGGCAGTGGCATTTGCCGTGGCCCGGGCAGTGGCACGGTCACGCGGTGTGATACGCTCTGGGGGTCGTTCGCTGGGACGCTCGAAATCGTCGATATCACTTACCCGTCGCCCGCTTGACGTGGCAACGACTGTGGGCAATGATTTGCCGATTAATTGTTCATAGAAAATAAATTCGTCGGCGCTTTGGGCCAAATGCGATGAGGCAGCCCCACCTACGCCGATGATAATCACATCTTTGCCTTGCTGGCGAATCGAATTCACCAACGGGATGAAGTCGCGATCACCGGTTACCAACACGAATGTACTAATGTTGGGCACGGTAAACAGCGTGCGCATCGCATCAATACACAGATTCATGTCGACGCTGTTTTTGATGGGGCGACCAGTACGACCAGCGTCTTTGTCGTAATAGTAGGTGGGCACATACATCGGCTCGATGTTGTTGGCATACAAGGCACTAGTGATGCGGGGATAACGATACCAGTCGGCGTAGGCCCGGGCCAAAATCACCCGACCCAGTTCATTACAGCGATCCATGATTATTTCGAAATTGGGGTTTGCGTCCAGCTTGTCGCGGACACTGACATAGACATTTTCAAAATCAATGAAAACCGCCACGTCTTTGCGTATTTGCTCTGCCATAGCTACGGTGTGAGCTCCTCAAAATGAGCGCACCTACGCCACCAAAGAGGCTAGGGATGTGACAAGTAGCACCATCATACCGACACACCAATCAGCATTCATGCCGCAAAATATTTTGCGCCGCTGTTTGTTGCATCATTGCAATGAAGGATTGTACTCGTATTTGTAGGTGGTGGACGGTATGTAGTTGCATCCCGTATCGGCCACACCATCCTCAAGCGTCTTCGGCACCACGTGTGTGCACCAAAAAATTCCAAACCACAACAATAATTATCGTTGCGTATTTGCAGTATATCACACTCCCCCAAATCACGATAGTCCGAGTTAAACGAGTGGATCATGCCCACCAGCCGAAAAGGGATGACAGCGCAACAAACGCTCTACTCCCAGCGCCACCCCCCGCAAAAAACCGTACTTATCAATGGCCTGATAGGTGTATTCCGAACACGACGGCGTATAAATGCAACTGGGTGGCGTGTGAGGTGAAATCTGGCGCTGATAAAAACGCACCATCTGCAAGGCTATTTTTTTCATTTCGTTACTCCTGTTTATTGGCTTGGTGGCGCTTGGCGCACCGTTTCCCATACGAGGTGACGCAATTCGGGCACAATCAGTTGCGTCATCGCCAAGTCGACGGCCGCTGGCGAGCCAGGCACACAAAAAACCAACGTCTGCCCAATCGTCCCCGCCGTGGCCCGCGACAACATCGCCGCCGCCCCCACTTGGGCGTACGACAACATCCGAAAAATTTCACCAAACCCCGGCAACTTGCGCACCAGCATTGGCTCGATGGCATCAATGGTGGTATCGCGTTTGGCGATGCCCGTACCACCCGTCGTCAGGATCAGCTGACACCCTGCCGCAACCCAGGCTTCGATATGTGCCACCACCTGCACCGGCTCATCGCGCACAATCGCATACTGGGTCACGTGGTGACCTCCTTCGCTCAAAAGGCGCTGGGCGAGTTGGCCGCCGGTATCGTTGTCAACAGTGCGGGTATCACTAATCGTCAATACCCCACAACGAATCCCTTGGATTTGGGCATCTGCAAAGGTACGGTGACTGATATGACTCATGGTGCAATACTTTCTTGGTACGATTTTTCATGCAAAATGCCAGATTCCTCTGCATCTATTTAGATAGTATCGTACCATGAAACAAGCACATTTTGGGTTTGTGTCAGGTTGACAAAAAGCGCAAACCCCTTAATAATAACGCACATCATGTGGAGGGTTTATGCCGTTACAATTCACAACCGAGGCGCGCGACGCACAAACGAGCGCCCGGGCCGGTCGCATTGTCACTGCGCACGGGGTCATCGAGACACCAGTATTTATGCCAGTTGGCACCAAAGGCACCCTTAAATCGCTCGCCCCCGAAGAGGTGGCGGAGCATGGTGCCCATATTATCCTCGGCAACACCTATCACCTCTACCTGCAACCCGGCCACGAACTCATCGCACGCCACGGCGGGTTACACCGCTTTATGGGCTGGGATGGGCCGATTTTGACCGATAGTGGTGGCTTCCAGGTATTTAGCCTCAAATATGGTGGCATCGCCGACGAAGTAAAAGGGCGGGGATCATTCAAACCGCAACCCGGCATGGTCAAAGTCACCGATGATGCCGTTATTTTTAAATCATATATCGATGGCGCCAAACATATATTTACTCCCGAACGGAGCATCGAAATCCAAAAAGGCATCGGTGCCGATATCATCCTCTGCTTCGACGAGCTGCCGCCATTCCGGGCTGGCTACGACTATACCCGTCGTTCACTGCAACGCACCCACGATTGGGAGCAACGCTGTCTGACCTATCACCAACAAACCTTGCGGGGCGAGCACGACATCCCTATGCCCAACCCCGACCAATCACTGTTCGGCATCGTGCATGGTGGTGTATTCCCTGATTTGCGCAAAATCAGCGCCCAATACATCGGTGGCATGGATTTCGATGGCTTGTGCATCGGGGGCTCACTCGGCGCCAACAAAGCCCAAATCTACGACGTGGTCGATATGACCGTTCCCTACATGCCCGACAACAAACCACGGCACTTGCTGGGGATTGGTGATGTCGACGATTTGTTTGAGGGTGTCGCGCGGGGCATCGACATGTTTGACTGTGTCAGCCCGACGCGGTTGGGGCGGCACGGGTCGGCACTGGTACGCGACGCCGGCAAAAACTTCCGCCTCAATGTCAACAATGCCAGCTGTCGCGATAGCGACGCCCCACTCGATGAATGGTGTGGCTGTAGCGTCTGCAAAAAATATTCGCGGGCCTATATCCATCATCTCTTCCGTGCCAAGGAATTATTGGGAATTCGCTTGGTCAGTCTGCACAATGTTGCTTTCTTGCTCCATCTCATGCGTGAGATTCGGCAAAGCATAATAGACGGTTCTTTTGTGGCGTTACGCGCATCTTGGCTTGATGGCGCGCCGACAACGTAGTCGAATAAGCCAAAATTAGGAGAAGACATGCAGAAGTTTCTCGGTACCCTCAAAAACCCGCGCAACATCATCTTGATGGCCCTAGCAATTGCCATCAACATCGCCATCGGCCAATTGGTCACCGTCCTCAAATTGCCCATCTACCTCGATAGCATCGGCACCGTGCTGGTTGGCGCATTGCTCGGTCCGTGGGCCGGCGCATTGACGGGTCTCCTTGCTAGCTTGATTTGGGGCTTGTTGGGCAATGCCTATGCCGCACCCTACTTCATCGTGGCACTGGTCATCGGTGCCTTGGCCGGTATTTTTGGTAGACGGGGCGTGTTTACCAGCCAATCACCCCAAGCAGTCGGGGCAGCGGTCGGCGGTTTGTTCTTTTTCGCATTGGCATTATTCATTATCACCTTCATCAATATCGGTGCGGATGGCAGCATGCCGGCCATGGCTGATTTGCTGAGTGGTAATTTGCCATTGTTTGCTGGTGCGCTGATTGTGGGTGTACTCGCAGGGGCGTTTTTGATCAAAAACGGAGGTTACGCCGGCCTCGCAGGTATCGCCACTGGTGTGGTGGCAGCCATCATTTCGGCGCCAATCTCGGCCTATTTGTTTGGTGGCGTGAGTGGTTCGGGCACCGATATTTTGGTGGCTTCATTCATGGCCAGTGGCCAAAACATCTTGTCGTCGGTATTGGCCCAAGGGGTGGTATCAGATCCCTTTGACAAAATGGCGTCGTTCATGATGGTCTGGGCAATTATCAACTTGTTGCCCAAACGCATCCTCGAAAGCTTTGGCGACGACGCCGAATAATCTCAGCGCCACAACAAATGCTGGTATGCGTTTTCACCGACGCGTACCAGTTTTTTCATACACACGGTAGGGTTGTCTTTGTCGCGCACAGGGCACACAGAGGTCACGGAGATACCTATAATTCCCGCGCGCCGATTGATGACGGTCTATGCGTTACATGCGTCATTGTCGCATGCAGAGGCACGGAGACATTCTCAATTCAGGTAGAATAAAAGCACGCTACTGTTTGGCGAAAAGAGGATTTCATGGCATCTGGTTGGTTTGACCGCCTCCACCCCCTGACCAAATTCACGTGGGCACTCAGCCTGGCGTTGATTACCTATGGCGCTGCCAATACCCCCATTACCCTCGTACTCTTGGTTTTGGCGCTATTGACGCCCATCACCGTCGCCCAACCGCGGGCATTGTATGGCGCATTGTGGGCGATTTTTTTGCCGATTGGCATATCGCTGTTTATCATCCAAGGCTTGTTGTTCCCTGGTAATGCCAGTGGCAGTTTGACGTTTTATGGGGTCACTATTTATACCGAAGCCCTCAGCAATGCCGGAGTTTTGTTGGCGCGCATCATGACGTTGGGCTCGGGATTGTTGTGTGTCATTTTGACCACCACGCCCGCACGCCTCACCCAAGCCTTGGCCGAGCGCGGCATGCCCCGTAGCATCGAATATATTTTGTTGATGGCCTTGCAAATCATCCCCGACATGCGGGCTCGGGCGGCGGCCATCCTCGAAGCCCAACAATCACGGGGGTTGGTCATCAAATCAATCGTCAGCCGGGTGCAGGCATTGTTGCCCCTCATCGGACCGTTGGTGGTAGGGGCATTGGTTGACATCGAAGAACGTGCCATGGCGCTCGAATTACGCGCCTTTGCAGCGACGAGTCTGCCCACGCGCATGGCAGTCATCGTCGATAGTCGCGCGCAACGGATTGCACGCACAGCCTTATTGCTTTGTGCAGTACTGATTATTGGGCTACGTATCGCTGGGAGGTTGCCGTCATGACCACGCCGATTATCAGCGTCGACCAACTCAGTTTCAACTACCGGCGCCAAGCCAAACCAGCCATCGCAAATGTATCGTTCACGTTGAATCCTGGCAGTGTCACTGCTATTATCGGTAAAGCCGAGGCCGGCAAAAGCACTTTGTGTGCCTTGTTGGCCGGCTTCATGCCACAGTTTTTTCGGGGCAAAACCAATGGCAGTCTGCAGGTCGCTGGGCGTGACCCGCTAAACAGTAGCATCATCGAGATGCTGCCCCATGTAACTATGGTCACCAGCCAAGCCAGCACGCAAATCTCGGGAGTCTGCTTTAGTGTGGCCGAGGAAGTAGGCTTTGCGCTACAAAACTTGTCATTCCCCATTGCCGAAATCACCCAACGCGTGCAACGGGCCATGGAATTGATGGAAATCACCCACTTGGCCGAGCGCTCTCCTTTCCAATTGTCAGGAGGGCAACAACAACGCCTCGTCATCGCCGCAGCCTTGGCGCTCAGCCCACCGGTGTTGATTCTCGACGAACCAACTGCCCAACTCGATCCGCCGGCTGTGGCCGCCCTCGGCGTCACCCTGCGTAATTTGGCGCATGACGGGCAGACCATCGTGGTGGCCGAACACCATCTCGATTGGGTAGGAGCCTACGCCGACCGCATACTCTTGCTCCGTGATGGCCAACTGATTGCAGACGACGCGCCGCGGGCAATTTTGGCCGACGAAAGCCGTGCCGATGGCCGTCCTTATTGTGTGCGCATCAGTCACTATGCCCAACGCCATGGCGTCTGGCTGGCAGAGCACCCCACCGCCATTACCCCTGCCGAACTCAGCGCGGGGATTGATACCACGGCTGCAGTGGCTGAAGTCACCCGCCCGTTGAGCACTGCCCCCGCCACCAGCACTATTTTGGACATCGAAAACGTATCATTCACCTACCCCAACGGCGTGGCGGTATTGCACGGCGTCAACCTACATATTGCCCAAGGCGCACGCATCGCCTTGCTGGGGCGCAACGGTGCCGGCAAAAGCACCTTGCTCCGCCACTTCAATGGACTCCTGCGCCCCCAACAGGGGCGAGTCAAGTTACACGGCCGCGACATCAAAACCATCGCCCCTGGAGCATTGGCAGCGCAGGCCAGCATCGTGTTCCAAGATGTGCGCAACCAGCTGTTTGCAGCCACCATCCGTGCCGAGGTTGCCTTTGGCCCGAGCATGCTGAAATTGTCTGCCACCGAAGTCACGCGCCGTGTCGACACTGCACTCGCCATCTGTGGGTTGACGGCATTGGCCGACACCCACCCCTACGACGTCCCGGTAGCACAACGGCGGCTGGTCGCCACGGCGGCCATCATGGCGCTCGAAAGCGACTTGATAGCCCTCGACGAACCGACAGCCGGACTCGACGAAGCCAACATTACCCAGCTCGTCGTAGCCATGAATCACGCCAGTGAGCACGAACGTGCAGTGGTACTCGTCAGCCATGATCTTGATTTTTGTGCAGCTCATACCGATCGTGTCGTGCTCATCCAAGCGGGTGTGGTCGCAATTGATGCGCGTTGGGACGAGCTCACCAGCACCCAGCTCAGCCTGCTCCAACACGAAGTGGGCTTGCCACTGGGACAAGCCACCTGTGTCGATCGGGCGCTTGCGCCACAGAGCGCGTTGGCGCGCTTGTTGTGTCAACCCTTAGCGTTGCGGTAATTCGGGACGAGTCAGGAGCAACGTGGTGGTGCCGTGGGCGTAGATAACGCCGTTAGCGTCCATGATACGCCCATCGGCGGTGGCGGTTTTGCTCCCCACATGGATGGCCCGTCCTTCGGCGCGCATTTCGCCACTATCGCTCATCATCGGCTTGGTGAAGTTGATTTTGATTTCGAGGGTGACATAGCCGACCCCTTGAGGCAACATGGTCATCACAGACACAGCCATGGCGGTATCGAGCAAGGCACATGCCAGCCCGCCGTGTGCGATGCCCATCGGGTTATAGTGGAACTCTTGGGGCACTACGGTAAACAGCGCATATCCTTCGTGCCATTCACGACCGTGGATGTCGAGCAATTTGAGCATCGGCGAGACCGGCATATCGCCGGCACGCACGGCGTTGATGTATTCGGTGCCACTCATTTGACGCATCTGATTGATGTAGAGCGACGGGCTTTGCCACGTCACCAGGCGTTGTTGGTCAGTCATGGCATTCGCTTTCGTTGCATCACAAATGATTTCCCACCCACACGGTTGATAATTTCTTCGATTACCACAAACCCCGCCCGTTGATAGAGCCGAATGGCGGGATTCCCTTCCCTGATGGTCAGCGCCAAATCAATTTGGCGCGCATCAGCCAAGGCATTCAACCCCGCCATGAGCGTCACACCAATCCCTTGGCCATGATAATCGGGGTGGACGGCGATTGCGATTTCGTGATGCGCTGGTGGCACATCGACGATATTCTCGTGTTGCACCGGACGCGCCCAGGCCGCACCTACGACCTGCGCTGCCACCACCGCTACCACACCGATATCGGTGGCTTGCCCCCAATCGGCCACGTATTCGTGCAAATCGGGGTGAGTTTTGGCGGCATGATAACTCTGCGCGCCATCCTCACTCATACGAGCCGCGTAATAGAGCATTTGCCACAACGATTCTTCGTCACGCGCCTGCGCGACCCGCACCATAAATTGCATCCATTCCTCGATTCACCCGTGGTTCCTGATTATTTTACCATTGCATGCGATGCGGCCGCGCCGATCGGTGGGCGGGCGATTGGCTCATCGTCACGAGGATACAGGGAATGCGTTATGCCCGCGACGATCGTATGCGGCGCCGCTGAGCGTAATCGCCCCTACTGTGGTATAAACAAAACAATGCGAATAACGAACAACACACAAGGATAACTATGACCACGGTAATTGCATTTGACGTCTACGGCACACTGGTTGACCCGCTCGCCATCGCCACCGCCCTCGAGCCGTGGTGTGGCGCGCAGAGCCCGCAGGTGGCGGCCACGTGGCGCCAACAGCAACTCGAATACACGTGGCGGCGTAGTGCCATGGGTCGCTATGTCGATTTTGCCATTGTCACCGCCCACGCCTTACAGGCTGCGCTCGCCGCAGCTCGCTTGTATGTCAGTAGTGCCGATCAACAACAAATCTGCCAAATCTATACGCAACTCCCCGCCGATCCCCACGCAATCACCGCCCTACAATCGCTACGGAGCGCCGGCTTTCGCTGTGTGGCGTTCAGCAACGCGACCCCTGGCATGCTTACCACGCTCCTCAATGCCAACAGCATCGCCCCTCAGCTCGATGCCATCATCAGTCTGCACGACGTACGGCGCTACAAACCCCACCCCGACACCTACCACTCCCTGGCCCAGCACTGCCAAACCCGGCGCGACAATTGCTGGCTGGTGTCACGCCACAGCTGGGATGTGCTGGGTGCCATCCACGCCGGATTGCATGGCATCTAGGTGCGCCCCGATGGGACGCCCAACGAGCCGTGGGAATTCACCCCCGATGTCAGCCTGCCCGACTTCCCTACCCTAGTCGATTATGCCCGCATCAACATACGCTAATTTTTCAACAGAAACACACTATAAATTATGTCAACTTGCATGATTCATTGGTTCCGGCGCGACCTACGCCTCACCGACAACCCCGCCCTGACCACCGCCAGCCAGCGTGGCCAGCACCGCGTGATTGCCTTGTTTGTGGTCGATGCACAGTTAGTCAATTCGCCGCGGGTCGGTCCCAACCGCCTCACTTTTTTGGCGGAGCGTTTACGCACCCTGCATGCCGAGCTCCAGCAACACGGCAGTAGTTTGCTGATTGGCTATGGTGATCCTGCTGATGTGATTGTGCAGTTATGTAAAAAACACGGGGCCGCTGGCGTGACGTGGCAAGCCGACAGCGCCCCTTGGGCGCGCCAGCGCGATCAACGGGTGGCGCATATCCTGCAACAGCAGGGGGTTGACACATACATCCACGATAGTCAGACCATCATGCCGGCCACCCAAGTCCTCAGCGACAAAGGGACGCCCTACACCGTATTTACGCCCTATTACCGCAATTGGAGCCGGCAATTACGAGTCGCACCAGGACTTCCCATCCCGCCGCTCCAATTGGTGGCCGGGTTACCAACGCAACCGCAGTGGCCTAACTGGCCGACGACTACTATTCCATTGCCCGACAGTCACGCCAGCACCGCCCAGCAATTACTCAGCGCCTTTGCCAGCCAACGTATCAACGATTATGGCGACGGGCGCAATCTGCTGGCCCAGTCCGGCACGTCGGCACTCTCGCCCTACCTGCGCTTCGGAATTATCTCGGCGCAAGCATGCGCTCGCGCAGCCCTAGCGGCACAACGCCAAGCACCATCGTCTGCGGAGCGCAGTGGCGCCGAGGTCTGGTTGAGCGAGCTGGCCTGGCGCGATTTTTATCAGCAGATTTTGTATCACTTCCCGCATGTCACCAGCGGCGCATTTCGCCCGATGTACGACGACATTGCCTGGGACAACAACCCAGATTACTTTGCGGCGTGGTGCCAAGGGATGACGGGCTACCCCATCGTCGACGCCGCCATGCGCCAACTGAGTAGCACCGGCTGGATGCACAACCGTGCCCGCATGATTGTGGCCTCGTTCCTCACCAAAGACTTGCTCATCGATTGGCGCTGGGGCGAGCGCTACTTTATGCAACAGCTCATCGATGGCGACACCGCCGCCAACAACGGCGGTTGGCAATGGTCGGCAGGCACCGGCACCGACGCCCAGCCCTACTTCCGGATTTTCAATCCCATCAGCCAAGGCGAGACGTTTGACCCTGACGGAACTTATGTCAAACGCTACATTCCTGAGTTGGCAAATGTACCAACCAAATACATCCATGCGCCGTGGCTGATGCCCCCCATGTTGATGCGCGAAGTGCACTGCCTGATTGGGCACGATTATCCGGCCCCAATTGTAGACCATGCCACACAACGGACACGGGCGTTAGCGATGTACAAATTAGTTCGTCCCGAGTAACGGTGGATATAAAACAGAATCAAGAGAATCCGTAGCGATTTACCGGTTACATCTTGACCATCTCCTATGGAAGTGCTATTATCTGCGCGTGTATGGTAATATCCGTAACCCATCGCCCATACACTGGCAATGTCGCCACGCAACACGTTTGTGATTCGCGTGGTTTTGTTGTCTATTATGACAAAAGGAATAGTATGCTCGCCGAAATGAAGCGCTTGCTGGTAGGCAAGCCGCTGTCCAACGAACAACTAGCTCATGAGCGCTTGCCCAAACGCACCGCCTTGGCTGTTTTTTCGTCCGATGCGCTTTCATCTGTGGCCTATGCCACCGAAGCGATTTTGATTGCCTTGTTGTTTGCCAATCGACAAGCTCTCGGGCTTGCTACCCCCATTGCCATCGGTATTACGGTGCTCCTCATCATTGTAGGATTTTCATATCGCCAGACCATCATGGCATATCCCCAAGGCGGTGGTTCATACCTCGTATCACGTGAAAATTTAGGCACGGTACCCTCGTTGGTTGCCGCTGCGTCACTCTTGATTGACTATATTTTGACCGTAGCCGTGAGTATGTCTGCCGGTGTGGCCGCCGTCACCTCGGCCTTCCCATGGCTTGATCCCTACCGCGTCACCATTGCAGTCATCTTGATTGTCGTGTTGACCCTTGCCAATTTGCGTGGGCTCAAAGAATCCGGCAATATGTTTGCTATTCCCACCTATGCGTTCATCGTCAGCATATTCGTCTTGATTGGCATCGGGTTATACAACATGGCCACGGGCAATATCGTACAAGCCCCAACCCCGTTGATTCCGCATGTCGAATATGGTCACTCCGTCACCATATTTTTGATTTTGCGAGCCTTTGCTGCTGGTTGTACTGCCCTCACCGGCATCGAGGCTATTAGCGACGGTGTACCCGCCTTCCAAAAACCCGAATCACGCAATGCTGCAGTTACCTTGGTCATCATGATTGTAATTTTGAGCTTGATGTTCGTCGGCGTCACGGTACTCGCCGAGTCATATCACGTCATACCCGATGGTTCCGCTGAGCCCGAGACGGCCAATTCGCAATTAGCCCGCGCCATTCTTGGTGGCACTACGTGGTTTTATTACGTCATTCAAGGCTCAACGATGCTGATTTTGATTTTAGCATCAAATACCGCATTTGCTGACTTCCCACGATTGTCGTACTTCTTGGCCATTGACCGATTTTTGCCTCGCCAATTCGCCCAACGCGGCGATCGACTGGTCTTTTCCAATGGAATTATCTTCCTTGGGTTGGTGTCAGCGATTTTGGTGATTATCTTTAATGCCCGTGAACAATTGTTGTTGCCACTCTATGCCGTCGGCGTCTTTATGTCGTTCACGATTTCGCAATTCAGCATGGTACAACGCTGGCGCAAGCTCCGTACCCCCGGCTGGATCGGGAGTGCCTTCATCAATGGGCTCGGTGCGTTTGTAACCGGTGTAGTGCTGGTAGTGATTGCCTCGACCAAGTTCTTCGAAGGGGCGTGGGCGGTGTTGTTGATCATCCCGATTTTGGTCGTTATTTTGCTCAACATTCACAAACACTACCTCGATGTGGCCGAACAACTCTCACTCGCCGATGCCCCACCGCCAGTCGCCCTGCGCCGGCATACGGTACTGGTGTTAATTAGTGGTGTACATCGCGGTGTCATCCCCGCCTTGCAATACGGTCTATCACTCACCCCTGACAACATCCGGGCCCTCTACATCGACATGGATGCCGATAGTACCGCCCGCCTCAAAGAAAAATGGGGCCAATGGGGTAGTGGGGTTGAACTCGAAATCTTGCCCTCACCCTACCGTTCATTGGTCACACCAATTCGCGCCTATATCGATCAATTATCTAATCGCTATCACGACGATGTCTTGACAGTGGTATTGCCTGAATTTATCCCTAATCGCTGGTGGCAAAACTTCTTGCATAACCAGACTGCCTTGGCCATCAAAACCATGCTCTTGTTTACCAAAAACGTCGTGGTGGTCAGCGTGCCCTATCACCTCGATCATTAATCGACCGTACACAATCCCCCCACCAGTTAGCGCTGGTGGGGAATTTTTTGCACAATGCATGATGATAAATAGATGCCATGACACTATACCTACGCCAAAACCCCAGCCCCCCCACGTCATTCCATGCCGGTTGCGCTGGCAACCGTTAATGAAGTAGGAAGTATAAAGGCGGAAGCAGGAAGTAGAAAATTGCATGTTGCGCCAGCGCACGGAGCGGGCATAGCGGCGCTTCCATTATTTCGTGCGTCACTTCATACTTCCTTCACTTCACACTTTATCCTTCATGCTTCCGACTTCGTTCGGACCGTGGTCATAGAATGACGTGGGCTAGAGCACCTCAACACCCGCTGAGTACCCGGTGCGAGATACAATAGCGGTAAATAACAACTACGGTTACTATCACACCAACACACAGGTCGCGAATAACACTATCACACAAAAATCCCCCCACACCCCAGCATTGTGGGGTGTGGGGGTTAATCTATCTACGGTTACGGGGTAGTCGTTATGACACCCGTTTCCTTGATGATTTGGTTGGTCACCAAGGGATTATCTGACGCCATTTTGTCGAGCAACAACGTCAATTTGGTGTTGGGGTCGATGAACCAGATATTGCCGCTCTTGAGCATCTCGACCATCAATTCACGTTCGCGCAAGCGCAACAATTCGGGGTTCTGGCGGAACGATTGCCCTTGGACCGTACGCACCTGTGATTCGCGGCTGGCGGCTTCGAGGGAGGCTGCCGTGCGGCCTTTTTCGGTGGTCAACGCTACTTTGGCTTCTTGCTCGGCCCGGAACAAATTGTTGGACTGCTCGGCTTCGATTTGTTGACGGCGCTTGGTTTCGGTTTCGATTTGGACTTCGAGGTTGGCTTTTTCGGCCAACAATTTGGCATACTGCTCGCCCACATTGATGTCAATTACTTTGACTGCTTCGAGGTTGATATACAGCTGATCAACAGGAGCTTTTTGCCCTTCCCCTGGGGAAGTCGTCAAATACTGACGAATCCGTTGACTAAAGGCACCGCGATCGGTCAACGCTTGGTCGAGGGTGAATTGCGTGCTAGCGGTTTTGAGTGCTTCGCTGATGAAGCCATCGAGCTGGGTAGTGAGTTGCTCATCACTCACACCCAAGCGCCCGTACATTTCACGCAGGGCATCAGGCGCAGTTTTGCGACTGAAATCGACTTGAATGCCGATGTCATATAGCTGTTTGTCACTGCTAGCAACGTTTTGTGTGATTTGCTGTGATTGCCGACGCACATTGACGATTGCGATTTTGGTGAACGGCGCAAAGGCCCGAAAAAACATACCTGGCTCTTGGATGCCTTCGACGGCACCCTGGGTCACAATAATACCACGCGTGCCTTCATCAATCTGGGCAAAACGCGTAGTCGCAGCACCTAACGCAAGAATAATTGCGACAACTGCCACAATCCCAACAATTCGTGATTGCATACTAATTTCTCTCCTATAAAAAACTCCCGTGGCTATGACGCTCATAACCACAGTCTGGATGCATCATACAATAGATCTCTGGTAAGAAATGAAACCACAACGTATACATTACGCTGATTATGGTATGATAAAAGTGGATTCGTTAATATAACGGAGTGGCTTACATGCTTACCGAAGAATTAGTCCGGACTGCACTCAAAAACGTCATCGATCCAGAAATCGGTCTCGATATTGTTAACCTCGGGCTCATTTACCGTGTTGACATCCTCGAAGACGGCAAAATCGTCGACCTTGACATGACATTGACCACCCCAGCCTGCCCTGCTGGCCCACAAATCATCGAGCAAGTCAAACGCGAAGTAGGCGCCCTCGGCGACGTCTACAAAAACCTCGAAGACATTCGGGTCAATTTGGTCTGGACGCCCTTCTGGAGCCCAGCCTTGATGACCGAAGAAGCCCGCGACCAACTCGGCTTCTTTTAAGCGTCGCACACACATACACGGGTACGGACAATTGTCCGTACCCGTGTTTTTTGGTAGCATCCACATTTTTTAAATCGGTAATGGACCACCCAAACGCGCATCGGCAGGCGCTTCATGCGCCAAATGGGCAAAATTAGATCGGAAGCGCGTCGCCAAACCCTGTGCCACTTGTTGCCAGGCCGCGCTATCGCCCCATGCCACCCGTGGGTCAAGGATAGCGCTCGGCACATTGGGGCAGGTTTGCGGCATCGCCAAACCAAATACCGGATCAGTGGCATAGGTCACCGCATCCAAATCACCATTAATCGCCGCCGTCACCATGGCGCGGGTATAGGCTAACGACATGCGCGTCCCCACTCCATATGCCCCACCGCTCCAGCCCGTATTGACCAACCACACCGTGACGTTGTGGGCGTGCAAGCGTTCCTGCAATAACTGCGCATAACGCCCCGGGTGGAGCACCATAAACGGCGCCCCAAAGCAGGCCGAAAATGTCGCCGTTGGTTCCTTGACGCCCCGCTCTGTGCCAGCCACTTTGGCGGTATACCCCGACAAAAAATGATACATGGCTTGCGCCGTCGTCAGCCGACTAATCGGCGGCAACACCCCAAAGGCATCGGCCGTCAACATGATGATAGTGGTAGGGTGGTCTGATACGCCTGTCGCAGATACATTCGCCAAAAATTCGAGTGGGTAGGCCGCCCGGCCGTTTTCGGTGAGATGACTATCATCAAAATCCGGCAGATGCGTCACCGGGTCAAGCACCACGTTTTCGAGGACAGTAGCAAAATGTTGGGTCGCTTGGTAGATTTCGGGTTCACCTGTGGCCGACAATTTGATGGTTTTGGCGTAACAGCCCCCCTCAAAGTTGAACACCCCGGTGGTACTCCAGCCATGTTCGTCGTCACCAATCATTGGGCGCTGTGGATCCGTCGACAACGTGGTTTTGCCAGTCCCCGATAACCCAAAAAAGACTGCCGCCTTGCCATCGCTTCCCACATTCACCCCAGCATGCATCGGCATCACGTCGCGCTGTGGCAATAGATAATTGAGCAGCGAAAAAACGGCTTTTTTGATTTCGCCGGCATACGCCGTACCACCAATCAAAATCGTCCGTTGCACGATGTTGAGAATGATAAATGTACTACTATGGGTCCCATCGTGTGCCGGATCGGCGAACAACGTTGGCGCATGCAAAATCGTAATTGTTGGCGCATCTGCCTGCCATTCACGCCGAAACAGGTTTTGGGCAAACAAGGTATGCCACGGACTTTCGGAGGTGAGTTGCACATTGTACGCATATGGTGCATCGGCATTGACTGACGCATGTAGCACATAGGTATCGTGCGCTGCCAAATGGGTCTGGATTTTTTGCATCAATTGGGTGTAATAATGGAAATCAATCGGGCGATTAACATCACCCCACCAGATTTGGTCGTTAATTGCAGAGTCGGCCACGATAAATCGATCAGCGGGCGAGCGCCCAGTATAAATACCGGTATTGACCACGAGCGCCCCATTGGCACTCAGTTGACCTTCATGGCGGGCGATGGTTGCTTCAATTAAGACGGCTGGGGCGGCGTTAACCACGACCTGTGGTGTCATTGTTGGGTGTATCATACTGTTCCTTGTATATGTATGCCTCATTGCATACACGCAACCACAACGTTGCGTTCACCCATGCTAGCACTCCCCATCAATCACGGCAACTTTTCAACCTCTCAAAAAACTCTCATAACCCAATCTATTGATGCCCAATTGCTCATGTAAGCGTTCAAACCCTCTCAATATGCTAAGTTACAAAAAAATCTCCACCCGTATCACGAGTGGAGATAACCAGACATCAACAATTTTTATACTACTTACCAATCCATCGCCAGAATGATTTTGCCGGCATTGGCGTTGGCTTCCATGCGCTGATGGGCTGCCGCCACATCGCCCACCGCAAAAACTTGGTCGACGATTGGCACAAGCACACCTTGGGCAAAGCGAGGCAAAAGCCACGCCCCAGCCGCCGCCACCAGTGCTACTTTGGCGGCTGCCGGTGTGCGGCGCAAGGTGGTGCCTTTGATGGTCAGACTACGAGTCAAAATCGGGCCGAGGTCGATGGTGCCTTTGGATCCAGCCAAAAACCCTAGCAACAGCATGCGGCCACCCTGTGCCAGCATGCCACAATTATCTTCCCAAGCAGGCGCACCAAGCATGTCAAGTACCATATTCACGCCCCGCCCAGCGGTAGCATTTTTGACATCAACTGCGTGGGGAGGCATGCGCGAATCACGCACCATATCAGCCCCAAGTTGACGACACAATTCACGCTTGGTGTCATTGCCGGCTGCAGTATAGACCGTCGTCCCCCAGTGGTGTGCGAGTTGGATAGCGGCACTACCGACACCACTCGCACCCGCATGGATAAATATCGACTCACCTGCCTGTAATTCACCGAGGGTAATGAGATTGAGCCATGCCGTCAAAAAAGCTTCGGGGATGGCGGCCGCTTGGGCGTCGGTCAAATTTGCCGGCACCGCCATGGCTTCGTTGACAGGCACACAGGCGTATTCGCCATAGCCACCACCCGTCACCACCGCCATCACGCGCTGGCCGGCCTGCCACGCGCCTGCAGCCTGTACCACCTCGCCCACCACTTCGAGACCAAGGATGGCTGAAGCGCCGGCAGGAGGTGGGTACAACCCACGGCGTTGCAACAAATCGGCCCGATTCAAGGCGGCCGCCGTGACCCGCACCAACAATTCATCGGGCCGCGGCAGCGGCGTAGCCACGGTATCGATCCGCAATGCACCGGCGCTATTGGCCGGTGCATCGTAGACCACTGCCCGCATCTGGCTGGGGATTACCATGCCCAACCCTCAGCACGTGAAGCCCACAACAAGCCGCGCTCGACGATGGTACGGGCTTCAATTACATCGAAATCTTTGGCGACGTGACCCAGTGAGGTGTATGACACCCGACCTTTGCCCCAGCGGCGCTTCCAGACCACGGGCATGACAGTGCCCTTGATCCAATCACAGTATTCATCGCTAAAGGTGGTGGTGGCCAATACCTGATTGCCTGGGTCGGTGTGCATGTAGTATTGCTCAGAATGCATCTTGAAATCACTCAACCCTGCAGTAATCGGGTCGTTGTGGTTGGTGATGTTGACGGTGTAATCGATGATGTTGCCGGGGTGGGCAACCCACTGGCCACCCACCATGAATTGGTATTCGGTGTTGTTGCGGAAGGCATCAGCCATGCCGCCGTGCCAGCCGGCAAAGCCAACGCCACTTGCAACGGCGTCGAGTAAGCCTTTTTCTTGTTCACGGGTAATGGCACTCATCGTCACTACTTGATTGATAACGCTATAGGAAGCCATTTTTTCGGCATCGAGATAGGCATCAAGTGTATCTGAAATCGTGACTTCGTAGCCTTGGCTGAGCAAGTATGGTGCAAAAATATCGACACATTGCTTTGGTTCGTGACCGTCCCAGCCGCCCCACACAAACAACGCAGTTTTAGCCATGATGCAGACTCCTTGTACAAAAAATTGGATGGCTCTATCATACCACGCTGATTGCATATGCAACGCACTGACCTATAGTATAATTTGCTCACACAATCACATATCGAGGAACCGACAAATGACACAACCGACTGTTGGCTATATTGGGCTGGGCATCATGGGGCGTGGCATGGCCCACAATCTGCTCAAGGCGGGCTATACCCTCAATGTCTGGAATCGCACCGCCAGCCGCATGGACGAGCTGGCCAGCGCCGGCGCCACCCCCCGCACCAGCCCCGCCGACGTGGCCGCCCATAGCGACATCATCATCACCTGCGTCAGCGATACCCCCGATGTAGTCGCTGTGATTGCCGGTGCCGATGGCGTACTCCAAGGGGTACGCGCCGGGGCATTGGTCATCGATATGAGTACGATTAGCCCACAAACCACCGTCGAACTGGCCAGCCAGGTACGCGCCAAAGGGGCCAGCATGCTCGACGCTCCCGTCAGTGGTGGTAGCGAAGGTGCAGCCAAAGGGACGCTCAGCATCATGGTAGGTGGCGACGAAGCCGACTTCAACCGCGCCTTGCCAGTATTCCAAGCAATGGGCAAAAACATCGTCCTGGTTGGCGCGCAAGGTGCCGGCCAAACGGTCAAATTGGTCAACCAAATCCTAGTGGTAGGTAATGCCTTGGCGATGAGCGAAGCACTGTTGTTTGCCCAAGCCGGCGGCGTCGATGTCACCAAAGCCTTGGCCGCCGTCAGTGGTGGTGCCGCGGGGAGCTGGATGCTGTCCAACCGTGGTCCACAAATCCTCAACCGCGACTGGCGCCCGGGCTTCACCATCGACCTGCAACAAAAAGACCTGCGCTTGGTGTTGGCAGCAGCCGATGATGTGGGTGTGCCACTACCAGGCACCGCCCTGATCTTTCAACTCTATCGCACCTTGCAACAAGCAGGGCTCGGCCACGAAGGCAATCACGCCCTCGTCAAAGCCCTTGAACAACTGGCCCGCCTCGAAATCAACGCCAAGTAATCACCGATTTGCACCATATAAGGAGTCGCCATGACGCCCGACATTGTCGCCCTCGATAATCAATACATTTTGCAGACCTACGGTCGGTCGAGCTTCGTCATCGAGCGCGGTGACGGCTGTTACCTGTATGACACCACCGGTCAACAATACCTCGACTGCGTCGCCGGCATCGCCGTCAACGCCTTGGGGTATGGCGACCCCGACGTCACTGCGGCGATTAGCCAGCACGCCGGTGGATTGTTGCATTTGTCGAACCTCTACCACAACATGTCTGGGGCAGTGCTCGCCAAAACCTTGGTTGAGAGTGCGCCCTGGATTGACCGAGTGTTCTTTAGTAATAGTGGTGCCGAAGCCATCGAGGGTGCGATTAAGTTTTCGCGCCGCTATGCCCGTGATCGTCATGGCGACGGCAAAAGCACCGTGGTGGCCTTTGACGGATCGTTCCATGGTCGCACCATGGGTGCCGTAGCTATCACCGCCCGCGAAAAATACCGCGCGCCGTTTGCACCCGTCATGCCCGATGTGCGCTTTGGTGATTACAACGACATCGACCAGCTCGAATCATTGATTACTGCTGACGTCTGTGCCGTGGTGATTGAACCCATCCAAGGTGAGGGTGGCTTGCGGGTGGCGAACCTGGCCTATCTGCAAAAAATCCGGGCCTTGTGTGACAAATTTGATGCGCTGTTGATTTATGACGAAATCCAGTGTGGCATCGGCCGCACCGGCACGATTTGGGGACACCCCGCCGAAGCCGCCCCCGATATCATGACCATCGCCAAACCTCTGGGTGGCGGCTTGCCCATCGGGGCGATTTTGATGCGCCAAAAAGTCGCCGACACGATTCATGCCGGCGACCACGGGTCGACCTTTGCCGGTGGCCCCTTTGTCACCGCTGTCGCCCAAGTTGTTTTCAACAAAATCAACACCCCAGAATTCTTGCAACACGTCCAGAGCACCAGCGACTACCTCGACGAATCACTGCAAGAATTGATGAGCCGCCACAGCGAAATCACCGAGTTGCGTGGCAAAGGCTTGATGCGCGGCATCCGCATGGACTTGCCCGTCAACAACGTGCGCGAAGCGGGTCACAATCATCATTTGCTGGTGGCCACCGCCGGCGACGACGTCATCCGGTTGGTGCCACCGCTGATCCTCGAGCGCTATCACGTCGACGAGCTGGTGCAGAAACTCGACGCCGCCATCAGCGACGTCAAGTCAGCGCGCTAACCGGCGTAGCCTAATTCAGCTAATATTGTGCGTGCCACAGCGGCTTCATCCCACGGGATGGAGCCGTTGGCGTGGATGATGCTGCCTTCGTGCCCCTTGCCCAGCAACAATACCATGTCGTTGCCGTCGGCCATTGCCAACGCCGCCCGGATAGCCTCAGTGCGATCGGGGATGAGAAACAAATCGACACCGTCGCGCCGCCCGTGTTGGCGGGCACCCACGGCGATTTCTGCGATGATAGCCATGCGATCCTCTCCACGCGGGTCTTCGTCGCTGACAAACACCACGTCGCAATATTGGGCGGCAATTGCCCCTTGTTGCGGGCGCTTTTCGCGGTCACGTTCACCCGCCGACCCAAATACCACAATCAAGCGACCGTGGGTAATCGGGCGTACGATGCTCATCACTTTTTCGAAGGAAGCCGGTGTATGGGCATAATCAACCAGCACCGTAAATGGCTGACCTACATCGATGCGTTGCATGCGGCCACGCACGCCGTCGATGGCGGCAATGGCGGCGAGTGCATCGTCGAGCGGGACGCCTTCGTTGAGGGCAACGGTCAGGGCAGCCAAGGCATTCCAGACATTGAAATCGCCGGTTAATTTGAGGTGCACGGCTCGATTGCCCCAGTGTGATTCGAGGTCAAAAAACAACCCCGCCGCACTACTAACTACGTTGCGCGCCCGCACATCGGCCGGAGCATGCACGCCATAGGTCAGGCGCGTGGCGCGCAAGGGTGCGGCGGCGAGGAATGATTTGTGGTGGGGGTCGTCCACATTCACGATAGCAGTTTTGGCTTGCTTGAGGGGGGCATCGCTGTCATCGGCCAACATCTCGAACAAGCGCATTTTGTCGACTCGGTATTGGGCGATGCTGCCATGGAAGTCGAGGTGCTCGCTAGTGACATTGGTAAGCACCGCCACATCAAAGCCACTGCCAGCCAAGCGTTGCCAACGGGCAGACAAGGCATGTGAGGTTGATTCGAGGATGGCGTGACTACAGCCAGCGGCGACCATTTGTTGGAGCATAGCCTGGATTTCGGGGGCTTCGGGGGTACTTTGACGGGTGGAGTTGGCCCACAGTTTGTCGGCAACTTTGAAATCAGCGGTGCCCACCAACCCCGAACGCCGCCCGGCCACATCAAGGGCTTTGGCGGTGAGATAGGTAGTGGTAGTTTTACCATCGGTGCCAGTAATCCCCACTACACGTAATTGTTGGCCTGGGTAGCGGGCCAGGGCGGCAGCCACATGCCCTAAGGCAGGGCGGGCATTGGTCACCCGTAGCGCGGCAACGCTGATTTGGTCGTCATATGCCGGGTCTTCGTAGATGATGGCCACGGCACCACGAACAATGGCATCGGCGATATAAGCATGGCCATCGATGTGGAAGCCGCGGTAGGCCACAAAAATCGCCCCTGGCGTGACATGACGTGAATCATAGACAATCGTCACCACCGCCACCTGCATATCACCACGCGTGGTCAATACATCGGGGATGGTGGCAGTGGCTTGGGCAAATGCCATGGGTTGTTGCTGCATAATAAAACTTCCTCCGCTACCCATCGACATTGAGTAATTGTTTGAGCGTCGGTAATACGGTCTGGGCCACGAGGCGGGCGCCTGCTTCGCTCAAATGCACGCCATCGACCACTAAATGGAAGCCTCGTTCATCGGTAATCTGAGCATACGTCGTCGCGCCCCGTTGGATATTCCACTCATCACGGGCCACCTGGAGCAGGTGATATTTGGGGCCCTTACGCGGGTCGTTACGCATCGCAGCCACAAAGGCTGCCCGCACATCGACCACGGGGAGATGGAATTGGGCGGCGAGTCGCTGTACCACGTGCACATAGCCGTCGAGCAAGGCTTGCGCCGGGGTATCAGGGATTTCGTCAATGGTTGTCTGGGTAAACAACACCACAGCGATCCCCGCGTGTTGCAATCGTTGAATAATCCCCGTATAAAAGGCTTCAAAGGCGGGAATATCAATAGCCACGGGGATTTTTTTGGCGGTACGGTAATAAAACCGGCTAATCGGCTCACCATACGCAGTGCCAAAATCATTCAGGCCAATCATAATACTCACCAAATCGGGTTGGTGGGCAATCACGTCAGCATCAAGACGCATCAGCAAATTGTAGGTGGTATCGCCATCGATACCGTGATTTACGACATCGACACCTGGCAAGTCTACTCGTAACATATCGACATAGGATGAACCAATCCGACCTTGGGTGATACTATCACCAAAACAAATTAATCGTGGCATAACCGTTTTCACTCATTTACAGTACATACTTTATGCCTACATTATGCCATAAAACTCCGCCCAAGGCCGTGCTTGGGCGGGGAAACGGCGCCGCAATTACACCCGAGTGGTGGTTAGTTTGTAGGCGAGGGCATGGCGAGCTTGACCGCGCCCAAAATCGCCAAGGCTAACAGCGACCGCTTCGTCACCGCAACACCGCATACTGTTGTCATATACAACGGTATGCGGTGTTGTTGTATGATGGTAGTAGCGCACTCATAATGAGAGAATATATGTACGACGCATTACAACACATCCAACAACGGATTATCATAGCCGCCCAACAGGCTGGGCGCGATGCCAGCCAAATTCGCTTGATTGGGGTCAGCAAAACCCATCCTGCCGAGGCAGTCACCGCTGCCTTGAACGCAGGGCTAACGGATTTTGGCGAAAATCGTGTCCAAGAAGCCGAGGAAAAAATCACCACACTGAGTGCCCAACGGTCACAATTAACCTGGCATTTGATTGGGCATTTACAGCGCAACAAAGCCAAGAAAGCCGTACAGCTCTTTGATTATATTCATTCTGTCGATAGTCTCGAATTAGCCCAAGCGCTGAGTCGCCATAGTCAAGAATTAGGCCTTGCACCGCGCAAGATTTTGTTGCAGTGTAATGTATCGGGCGAGGAGAGCAAAGAAGGAATTGCGGCCCAAGGATGGCAACAGGATGCGCAACTCTATCAACAGATTCTCACCCTAGCGCAACAAATAGGTGAATTACCAGGAGTCGTGATTTGCGGACTCATGACCGTTGCGCCATATAGCGATAATCCGAGTGAGGTGCGTGAAGTGTTTCGCTCATTGCGGCTGCTGCGGGATCAGATTGCGGCAGTCATCCCGCATCATCCCTGTAACGAATTATCGATGGGGATGAGTGGTGACATGGAAGTGGCAATTGCCGAAGGTGCGACCATGATTCGGATCGGGCGGGCATTGTTTGGAGAGCGGAGTTATCCGCCACAAGGGCAAGTGGTGTGACAGCGGATTATGATTTTCGCCGCGTTGTCGGTCAGGCCGCACTCGCAGAAGAGCGTGTGACTGCACTATATGAAGCCACCCACCTTGATCCGCTCAGGGTAGAAGCACGCATCGACGCGTGGCAACAGACGATTGCCGCAACAGATGACGTCGCCTGGCAACGCTATCTGACCATCAATGGCTGGAATCAAGCACAGCTCGCGACATTATGTAGTGACACGGTGTTTGTGGGTGACATGCAGCAATTGCCTAGTTGGGCAGTGGTGCTTTGGGAAGCGTGGGATGATGTGTTGACCTCAGCACAGCTGAGTAGCATCCAGACGCTTGTGCCTGAGGTAACCAACCATGATGGGGCCGTGATTTTGCCGTTTGTCACGTGGGGCATCCAAACGTTGTATACGGGTGATTGGCCACAACGCGCGCTATTGCCCGAACCGACCGTACTCACAACCTGGCTCGTGCAACAACTGATTGCCATTGTGGGACAAACTGCCACACAGTGGGTAAACCAAACCGGCGTACCATTGCGACTCCCGCGCACGGTAGTGCGGACCACGCCGCTCTTGCACGATACGATTTGGCGGGAATTTGCGGTAACGCATGCCTGGATGATGCGCAGTATCGCCACCACCATCTGGCGGATTTGCCAAACCATCCAATCGGCCTGTATCCATTTAAGCCAAGATTGGGGCACATTACGCCAGCAGTATGGGATAAATAGTCCAGTACCCACGATTATTGCATTACAAAATACTCCATTAGCCTATGCCGCAGCAGGGGGAGTCGTGTTGCAGTGTGACAATCAGCAACACTTTATCTATGTACCACATCTGCATCCGCAAAACGATGGGTTTGCGGCAATCCACGCCTGGTTGCAACGGCGCGGCGCACCATTGCTGCCGCAACTTGCGCAAATAGTCCGCGGTCGAGGCTACTGCTGGCTACAACTCCCGTCAGCACGTCCCCCTGACCACTCAGAATACCCGGCATATGCCCAAGCAATAGGGGCATTGGCGGCTATTTGTGATATTTGTGGGATTGTTGATTTGACGCCAGCGGCAGTACATGGGGTCGGAGCCCAACTCTGGCTCCTCGATGCCAGCAGTATGGCAACGCCACCGAGTACGCCACTTGCACATCGGCTCATACAGGTCAATGGCAGTGATACCACGGCGGTTTTTCATACTAGTCTATCGCAACTCACCAACCCCAATCACCACGAGCCACTGCTCGATGACTACGTCACGGATGTGATTGCAGGGTATCAACAATGTAGTGATTTTGTGATGCAACGGGCTACAGATTTGGCCTATTATTTACAGGGACGCCCTCCATTTGCACAACGTATCATCACACATCAGCGTGATTTATTATGGCAATACCGCAATCTACTCCATCAGCAAACTCGATTATGCGATGGCATTGAAGTCACTGCACTTGTCGATTGGCTTTGTGCACAAATCCCACCACACCTCGATAGCATCGCAACGCGCCAACAATTGCAGCAGGCCTTAGTCGCGGGCATTTTGCCGCGTGTGGTTAATCCAAGCCACGACTATGCCACAGTGATTGCAAATCTACGAAATTTCACGCCGCATACCCAGCATTTTCATATTGCCCAACTCCGACTCGCGCTCACCCCCTGTGTGGTTGCCGCTGCCGATGGGCGTGTCGCTTGGGAATGTCGCACGTTGCCCCAGTTATCGACGAATGAACTCGTACACGAAGCGTTACGGATTGCCTATGACATCCACGAACACCAAATCGTGACAGCCAGTGGCAGTACGTGGTTGGTGTTGGCGCACGACCAACAAATCGCGGGATTGCAATACGCCAATCCGAGTCTGATTGAAGGGACGAGTGGTATCGCACTCGCACTGAGTTGTCTGAGTGGGCTCGATGATAAAAACATCCTTGCACGCACCGCAATGCAGGCCTTCCAACAGACATTTGCAACCATGGCGACCATGCCACAGGCAGTCGGCGGGATTTGCTATGCAGTAGCACTAGCAACACCCCATTTGGCGACTCAGCAGCTCTGTCAGCAGCTCTGGCAGCAATTACACCACACACACGTACTTGCCAATCAGCCCATCCAATCAGCAGATTGGCCGCATGGGTTGGCGAGTATGGTAATAGGCTATCTGGCATTACATCGGGTTGACCCGCAACGGGGCTGGCAACAGCACGCAATTGTTGCCGGCGAACGATTATTGCAAACACGGCAACGCAATCCCCAAAACGAACGCACCTGGGCAGGGGAAATTCTCAGTAATGGCGGATTTGGCACCAGCGGGATTGCCTTGGCGTTAATCAGATTGTACGAGTATAGTCACGATTATCGTTTTTTGCGGGCCGGCTACGAAATCGTGCACCACCAAGATAGCCACTATAGTACCGATCATGGTGGTTGGCCGGACATTCGCGCACAACCATGGAGCTATCCGTTGAGTTGGTGTCATGGCTCGATTGCGCCAGGCATGGTACGACTCGCATTACAAACCCACGAACGTGACGGGCAACCAAGTGCATCATTGCTGGGATTACTCGATGGCATTGACAGTATCGGGTTACACGATAATGATGGTTTATGTTGTGGGACAGCAGGAAGTATCGATTTGCTCTTGAGTGTTGGACGTGAATTACACCAGCCCTATTATGGGGACAGAGCGAGTTATTGGTTACCACAAATGATCCAGCGCGCCCATGATCGCGGTGGATATGTGACGGCGGCGGAGTATCCGGGGATTTATCAGCAACCGACGTTGTTCCAAGGGACAGCGGGGATTGCCTATCAGATTGCCCGCTGTGCCTACCCACGCTTGTTCCCGTCGTTGCTCCTCAATACCTTGCCACGGGGCGGGAATTAACCAGACAACAAATCGATGTCACCCCAGCGTGCTACTCATAGCGATTACTTTTGTAGGACGAGATATGGTTTGGGGGGGGCAGTGATTTGGGCAACCGTATGCGCAATCACAAGTGGTTGCATGACACCATTGACATCGTACAAATCAATGACACCTTCTACACGGACCCATTGATCGCTGTGATACGACGCGCTATTAGCCCATTGGACATGCATGCCGACACCGCCGGCATCAGCCACACAGCAGGTCAGCACATAACGGGCCAGCATAAATTGATTGTCGGCAAGTTGCATGTCAGAATTACGCACCACAAAGCCATCAATTTGCACCGGTTTACCTTTGAGTACGAGCGGATCGATACTGGCAGCCACTGCCCACTCGTAGATATTCCACTGCGTCGTATCAACTGCTGATACGTTCGCAACGGCCGATTGAGGGCGCTGGGCAATTTGATTCAACGCGGTACTTTGATGGCCGATAGCATCTGCACCGAGAGCGCGTGGGGCAATCCCCAGCCCAAATAATACCGGGATGAGCAAAAATTGTATGCTGTGACGGGGCATTGGGATGGGCATCGTGATACAAATAATCGCCAACGCAAAGAGTACCGCCCCGCAGCCATACATCAGTACTTCATAGCGTGGATGAATATACAACGCCATTTGCCCGTTGGCCGTACGCACAAATAACAAGGCGGCGACTGCAAACAACAAGATTCCAGTGAGCCACGGCATCATGCGTGTCATACCCATCCCAACCTCCATATCGCACTACACAATACAATCGTCAATACGGCAATCGTGGCCACAAATTGGGGGATCGGGCGCCAGCCAAATACTGCCGCAAACATGGGAATACTTTTGAAGTCGATAATCGGCCCAAACACGAGGAATGCCATCAAGGCGACAGGGCTAAAGCTCCCCACCAATGACAGCGCCACAAAGGCATCGACTGTCGAGCAGATCGACATGACAGCGGCGAGGAGCATGGCAGCGGGAATCGCCAACCACGCATTACTTGCCAACTGCAAAATCAGCGTATTTGGCACAATTACCTGAATCATCGCCGCTAGGCTCGCCCCAATAATCACATAGCGGAGCATATCTAACAAATCACCGAGGGCATGACGCAACCATACTAAGAATGGGATTTCGTCATCGGCATGGGTGTGGTTATCAGCTAATTCACTCGTTAACGACGGCACAACGATTAATTTGGGCATCATGATAGCAGTCAATACCGCAATAATCACGGTTAACCCAAACCGCCACAACACAAACGACCAGCCAAATACACCGGCAAACGCCACACTCGTACTAATAAACACAATTGGATTGATAACGGGTGCGGCGACTGCAAAGGCCACACCCAAACTCACCGGGGCACCACGATAGACCAAGCTCCGGGCTGCAGGAATCGAGCCACATTCGCAAATCGGCAAGAAAAACCCTAATAGGGCACCGATGAATGCCACCAGCCAGCGTGATTTGGGCAGGCGTTGTGCCAGCCATTGCGGATCGAGAAATTGGTGAATCGCCGCAGAAATCAACGCTCCTGCAGTCAAAAACGGTAGCGCTTCGTACAATATCCCCAAAAAAATTGCAATAAAAAGATCGGTTTTGGTAATGATATCGGCACTGACAGGTAGCCAGCGATTGGCAACCACCACCACCCCACAAGCCGCAATGGTACACAATGTCATTACGCCACTACGAATTTGTTGCACAAGCGCCGTCATACATTAATACCTCATACCAATTTCCTACTTCCTATCATAACGCAAATGAAGTAGGAAGCATGAAGTAGGAAGTCAATACCTACGCCAAAATCTCACGCACAGGGTACGCAGAGGACGCAGAGGCATACCCAACCTAGCGTCATTACATGGGTACGATAGCGGACGTGCAATCTCCTATTGTCTACAGCTGCCATGCAGGGAGATTCCACGCTACGGTTGTCGTGACAACCGGCATGGAATGACACTCTAGGTGGGGCACTTTATACTTCCTCCTTCATACTTCTGTTATGATATGCACATCCACCTATTTCTGTAGTAATCACAAGGGAATACGATGAAGCCTGTAGAATTTGTATTGGTAGGAGCCGGTTCGCGCGGTGCCCACGCCTATGCGCCATATGCCGTCAACAATCCCAACGACGCCCGGATTGTGGCCGTGGCTGAACCTGACCCCGTGCGCCGCGCGGCCATCGCCGAGGCCCACGACATAGCCGACGAATACTGCTTCACCTCGTATGAAGCCCTGTTTGCCAAAGGCCAACTCGCCGAAGCAGCCATCATTACCACCCAAGACGCCATGCATGTCGAACCGACACTCCTCGCCCTCGCCCAAGGCTATCATGTGCTCCTCGAAAAACCGATGGCGCCCGACCCGCTCGAATGCACGCGCTTAACCCTCGCCGCCGAAAAAGCCGGCCGGCATTTGGTAATCGGGCACGTCTTGCGCTACACGGACTTTTTTTCGACCCTGCACGACCTGCTCCAAGCCGGCAAAATCGGCGATATTGTCACGGTAGCCCACCGCGAAAACGTCGCCCATTGGCACATGGCCCATAGCTTTGTGCGGGGTAGTTGGCGCAATAAAGCCGAATCAACCCCCATGATCCTCGCCAAATGCTGCCACGACCTCGATATCATGGTGTGGAACTTGGGACGCGAATGCACGCGGATTTCTTCGGTGGGCAATCTCAATTTTTATCAAAAAAAGAATGCCCCTGCTGGGTCAACCAGCCGTTGTCTCGATGGGTGTGCAGTGGTAGACACTTGCCCGTGGTCGGCCAAACGCATCTACCTCGACCTCGAGCCATGGCCAGAAGCTGCCAAGGTTGCCCAACAAACCGGCGAAGCCCCCAATGTGTGGCCCTTTAACGTGCTCAGCAACGACCGCAGCTATGCCGGTCGGGTGGCAGCCCTGCAAGACAGCCCCTATGGGCGCTGTGTGTTTCACTGCGACAACGACGTGGTCGACCATCAAATCGTCACCATGGAGTTTGCTGGCGGGATTAGTGCGTCGCTCACCATGCATGGCCTCAGCAACGACGAAGACCGTAGTATGCGCTATGACGGCACCACTGGCACCCTCCATGGCTACTTCAATGCCCAGGGCGGTCGCATCGAAATCCGCCCTCATCGTGGCACCCCCGAAGTCTATGAAGTCGATGGCCGCAGTGGTCACGGCGGTGGCGATACCGGCATCATGCAGAGCTTCATCGCCGCAGTCCGTGGCACCGCCGCCCCCAAAAGTAGCGCCCGCGAATCACTCGAATCACATTTGCTGGCCTTTGCCGCCGAAGAAGCCCGCCTCGCCCACAATGTCATCGAAATGGCTGACTACAAAGCCGCATTGCGCGCTCAAGCCGATCAATTAGCATAGGAATCAACCATGTCATACCTGCAAAAACTCCAATCAATGGGCTATACCCTCCAAAGCGTGCCACTCAATACGGGGCGCTTCCAGCTGGCCGTACAATCTGGTAATTTGGTCTATAGCTCAGGCAGCGTGTCCCGCTTTGGCGAAGAAGAAGTCAAGGGGCTGGTCGGTGCCGACCTCACTGTCGAGCAAGGCTACCACGCCGCCCAACTCAGTACCCTCAATGCATTGCAAGCCATCCATTCCTTAGTTGGCATCGACAACGTGGTGCGGATTTTCAAGGTGCTTGGCATGGTCAATGTGGCCCCCGGCTTCAACAACACCACCGGCGTCGTGCATGGCTGTAGCGAATTACTGCTCGAGGTGTTTGGCGAACAAGGCCAACATGCCCGTAGCGCCGTCGGCATGGTCATCCCGTTTAATTACGCCACCGAAGTCGAGCTGATTGCCGAAGTACGCTAATATATGCAAAAAAACCGGACACGCACTCGCATGAGGACGTGTCCGGTTTTTGGTGGTTAATCAGCCAACACTACATCATAGCGCGGGTCCATAATCACCGCCTGCATCATCCCAATCGGGGTCAACGACTGCCAATCAGCAGCCAGCACCCCCTTGAGAATCGCCGGCGAAAACCCACTCACGAGCACCGCTCCACTCGTGTGTTGATCCACGGACACATTGCCGTAGCTGGCGATACTCCAAAATATCACCGCGGGCATAGTGTAGCCCGCTGCTGCATATTGGCGCGCCATCATCTGCATGGCATTGTCGTCGTGCGCGACACACGCGTCAAACTGCATGTCCGACAATATCAACAGGTAGCGAGGCATCTGTTGCGCGGGTACTTGCTGCTCCTGCGCCACTCGCAAGATCTCACGCATAGCAGCCTGCAGATTCGTGTTCATTTCCCAATCACTCTTGACCATCTGGTCTAACTTTTGCACCACATTGCCCTTGAGGTGCAAGAGTTGGGGTTGCGCCGAAAACGTCACAAAGGTGTCTTTGAAGGCACCCTGGTTTTTGTCGGCGAGGTACAACCCGAGCGACACGGCCACGTCGAGGGCAGTCAGGGCAGGAGTACACTGCGACGTCATCGAGTCCGACACATCGACGAGCGGCAAGATACGGGCATCACCTACATAATTGGGCAAGGCATTCCATTGTGCCACCACAAAGTCATGCTCGACGGCATCATACGCGATGTCTGCGCCAATCAACCCCTTCAACACGTCGTAGGGATAGACTGCACCGGCATTTACCTGCGCTTGGCCTTTTTTGGCCAAAGCCACATAATCGGCATACAGTGGGGTATGGCGATTAAACGCACGTTTGTAGCGCGCCGCCGCCAATGAAGGCACCTTGGCAAACTCAATGCTATCCCACATACGGGCACACATCTTGGTTTCGACCACTGCGGTCAACTCCACCAACAATTTGCGATAGCGCTTGGGACTCAACCCCAAGAAATTACGTAACTTGACCGCCATTTCGCCTTGGCGGGGCATCCATTTGGCACACAAGCCATTGCGCGCGACCAAGGCTTGGGCAATCAGCCCAAACGCCAATGATTGGAGCGGTCCTGCGACCACCAGCAGGTCATCCCAGCGCCCGACTTCGGGGATTTTGGCGATGACAGCCCGCGCAGCCTGGGGATCGTGCACCACAAGGTAGCGCACAATATCGCGAAAAATCTGGCGCTCGCCGGCCCCACCCCGCACGTCACGGGCCCACAACGCCACCCGCAACGCCCATTCGCGCTGGGTCGCCAATGCCGCCACAAAACCAGGGATGACGTCACTGCCCCGTGATGCCCCAATCTGATAAAACAAATCGAGTACCGCATGCCCCGAAGATGACCGTGCCTGCATCCCATTGACCGTACGGGCCGTACGATTGATGACTGCCTGCGTAAATGCTGTCATTTTTTCTCCTTTATAAACTGCGTGATTGATTACACGCATCATCACTTATTGGTGCTAACTGTGGTTTTGCCCGAAAGCAACCTACAATCATGCCAAAAAACATATTTCATGCCCGACCAAATCACAGGTGCCCCGCACACAGACAAAAAGCACCCATATGTTGGTTTTTTGTTATCATGACTGCGCCGAAGGCGCTCCTATTGTGGATGCGGTCAATGACCCCAAAATCCCAACATATGGGCTATGGATTTGTCCTACAGGTTACGGTTGAATAAGTTATAAATATAATATTCATTGCTGCACGTAACCTCACCATGCGAACGACTATTGCCAATTACCAAACGCACGACCGTGATGATGATAATGACCAAAAAATGACCAAAACACCACACTTCCACACAACGCTAGGGGTTACAGGTTAAGATGAAATTTCTTCACTTGGTCACCAGCACCAGTGCGCAAACACCAACACAGACACTCCAAGCGAAAATCCATTCACTTGTCCAAAAGGAGTTGATAACAGACATGAGCTTTGTCTCGACTACCACAAGGATGCGGTAGTAAACCCGTTTAATTGTTATTAGTTGCGGCACTTAACCTCTTTACCACCCCTCAGCGTCATGCGGGCAGGGACTACCCCTGTAGCATAAGTGCGTGGTCACACTACTTCCCGCTCGCATCTATTCAATTGTAAAGGTACGTGGCTTACGCCATGGGTGCTGCCACTTTGCGCACGCAAAGGGCTCGTCTACGAGCAACGCAGCAACCAAACCAACCGCTGTCCCACAACCAAAGTGCGCACACGCACTCACTGTCACTGCCAACAAATGCCGACAGGAGCAACAGCATATCTATCGTGGCGAACCTACGGGTATCAATGCGGACAAACAAAAGAAATTTTTTAATAGCAGATTTACCAAACTACAACCAACAACACGTGTAAGTATATAGAGCATACGTAAGTTTGTCAAGAGTCTATTTTATGAAATTTTGATGAGTAGTGCCATATCGATATTTTGCCGTATCAATAACTGATATACTTGACCATTTCCATTTGTACTGTTTTATTTTTTGTTATTTTCTACAAAAAAATACCCCCGCAGTGGTGAATATACAACCAGAAATCACTGTACGCGTCCCAGCATATAAATGCAGTGGCGTGGCACCCTATGGAGCGCTGGGAGGAACACTGCCGTGCCGCTACGGGTAGGTCTGCTAGCGTACACCGACAATGGTATAATTTGGCATAGGAATTGGCATAGTGTGACGAGATGGAACCATGACACAAATCAAAGAACCGGTGCGTGTGCGTTTTGCACCCAGCCCGACGGGTTATTTGCATATCGGCGGTGTCCGTACCGCCTTGTTTAATTGGTTGTTTGCCAGACATTACGGCGGGCAGTTTTTGCTCCGCATCGAAGACACCGACGAGAAACGCTTCGTCGAGGGTGCCGCTAACGATTTGATGACCTCGATGCGCTGGGTGGGGATTGATTGGGACGAAGGCCCCGACATCGGCGGCCCCTGTGGTCCCTATGTGCAATCCGAGCGTCACGCCCAAGGCGTCTATCAGCCCTACGCCCAACAATTGCTCGAAGCCGGGTTGGCGTATATGTCGTTTACCACCGAAGAAGAACTGGCCGAAATGAAGGCCGTGGCCGAAGCCCGGGGCATCAAAGCATTTCGCTTCCGAGGTCCCGAGCGTGATTGGCCCCTCGCCAAACAACAAGAGCTCGCCGCCACTGGCAAGCCCCACACCATCCGCCTCAAGACCCCCACCGATGGCAGCACCCACTTCCACGACATCGTGCGCGGCGGCGACGAGGGGATTCGCATCAACAATGCTGAATTGTACGACATCGTCCTGCTCAAAAAAACCACCATGCCCGTCTATCACATGGCCCACTTGGTCGACGATCATTTGATGGGCATCACCCATGTGTTGCGGAGTGATGAATGGGTGTCGTCAACGCCCTATCACGTGCTCCTATACCAATACTTTGGCTGGGAAGCGCCAGCATTCGCCCATTTGCCGCCGATTTTGCGGGCTGACGGCCACGGCAAATTGTCCAAACGCAAAGACGACGTCTCGGCCAATCGTTTTTGGGAACGCGGTTATCTGGCCGATGCCATGTTTAACTATTTGACCTTGCAGGGCTGGAGTTTCGACGATCATACCGAAATCATGACCCGCGCCGAAGTAGTCGAACGCTTCACTATTGACCGCGTGTTGTCGTCACCCGCCCGTTGGAACCCGGCCAAACTGCTCGACATGAACGGCATCTACATCCGTGCCATGGCCAGTGCCGATGTGGCGACGGCAATTACACCGTTTTTGCAAAAAGCCAATCTCGTTCCCACACCCAGCGATGACCAGAGTGCCACCTATGTGGCACGCCTGACACCGCTCATCCATGAGCGCCTCAAGGAACTCGGCGAAGCGCCCGAATTACTCGACTTTTTGTTGGCTGATATCGAAACCCCCAGCGCCGAAGCCCTCATCCCCAAAAAAATGGACGCATCCGGCACGCATACCGCACTGACTGCAGTCCATGCATCACTCAGTGCCATCAGCGATTGGGACGGCCAAGAAGCCCAACTCGAAGCAGCACTCCGCGCGTTGTGCGAACAATTCGAGCTCAAGCCAGGCCAATTGTTTGGCGCTGTGCGGGTCGCAATTAGTAATCGCACGGTGGCACCACCGTTGTTCGAGACGCTCACTGCCCTCGGGCGTACCCGTAGCCTCGACCGGATTGCCGTAGCGATTACCATAGTCGCATAATTATGTCTACTTAAAAAACCACCCACGTTAGGAATGATACCAACGTGGGTGGTTTTGTTATGCCTCCACTACCGTTGTAGTGATTTGGGCATGGTGAAGCGCCTGAATCACAGCGGGTGGTGCGTCCCCCTGTGCAGTCAACAATACCGCCAAGCGCTCTGATTGCGCTGGAGTAGCATACCCAAACATGGCAACCCAATCAGGCTGACAATCATGCGTAATCACACAAATAGTCAGCTAGCGCTGGCCATGCCAATCAATCTGCGGGAATATTTGCGCGAGTGGCGTTGCCCCATCACAGGCCAGCATTGCGAGCGCGTCCAATATCAGCATGCGTTGGGCTGCACCCCGCGCCGGAGGCAACACGATGGGTTGGGCACCATATGCCACCAACCCCACCGCATGACTAGCCGCCAACCATTGGTGCGCCCGCGTTGCCGCAATAGCAATCCCTCGTTCGTGCAGAATTGCCAGCTGAGCAGGCAATGGCGTCGCATCATAGATTATCCAGATCTGTGCACCGGGTTCATGGGTCTGTTCTTTGATCATCGGTATGCCCCGTTTAGCGGTAGTGCGCCAATGAATCCGGTTACGCGCATCACCAGTGCGGTATTCACGCACAGCCATAATGGTGGTGGCCTGTGGTGAGCGTTGACGACCAGCTTGTTGCCTACCCCATTCGAGGCTCCGTCCTACATGGAGTGGCGCCATCGGGGAAAACGCTGGATGTACAATTACCTGGTGCATTGGTGCAAATTGACGTTCAAACCGAAACAGCCCGAATGGGTCACTCACTATCAGCCGACTCGGTCCTAACCCCAAATAACCACGTTGGGTAGGGATGCTGTACCATTCGCGGCAGACGGGAAGACGGGTGAGTGTCGTCACAAAACCGTTGCTCAGATGCGCAACCGGCGCATCGCCACAAAACTCAATCACGCTCCATGGCACTGTCGACGATATGTTTATCAATTCGCTGATACGCTCACCCACTGCTACCCGGGGTGTATGGAGTTCGCGGGTGAGGTGCACTCGTACCGCGCCAAGCCAGGCCCACACCAGCGACAATCCCAATACGGCAAGTAACAAATAGCCTATCCGCGCAAACAAACTACTGCCGATGCCTTGGGCAGCCACCAAACAAAAAAGGGCAATCAGCACAATCAACCAAGGGCGTTGGCGCGACGACGTCAGCCGCAGCATTACCGGCACCGCACAATATACTGACAACAACACATTGATTTTCTTTGGATGTCTGTCATATTATTTTCCAATACAAAAGCGCGCAAACACCGTATCGAGTAGCGCTTCGCTCACATCAGTACCGGTGATTTCGGCCAAGGCGGCCACGGCTGCTTGGAGATCAACTGCCACCAAATCGGCAGTGTAGTGCGCCTGCAGTGCGCGCAATGCGTCTTGGATATGGCTGTGACAGCGTTGCAGGGCATCGACATGGCGACTATTACTCACGCGCAAATCATGGGCGGGGGCATGGTCGAGCAGGTGGGCAGCCATTGTCTGTTGCAGCGTATCGATACCATGCCCCGACATATTCGAAATCTGAACACTCGCGACAAATGGGGTGACCCGTAATAGCGGTGCATCACGCAATGTCGCCGCACACAGCGTCAAATCGGCTTTGGTGAGCACCAAAATTGCAGGTAAATCACCACGGGCGGCCAATGCCACGTGGTCTTGGGTGGTGAGCAGGTGTGAGGCATCAATCAATACCAGCGCAAGGTCTGCATGTGCCGCAGCAGTGCGGCTCCGTGCCACGCCTAATTGCTCAACCACATCGGTACTATCGTCGGTAATCCCGGCAGTATCGATGAAGCGCACGGGAACCCCTAGGATATCGGCAGATTCTTCGAGTGTATCACGGGTGGTACCGGCAATCGGCGATACAATCGCACGGTCGTGCCGCAACAAGGTGTTGAGCAAGCTTGATTTGCCCACATTGGGACGCCCCATCAACACCACCCGCGCGCCATCACGCAACACCATGCCGGTGCGGGCGCCAACGAGTAATGTATCGATCGTCGTTACCAGCTGCGCAAGTGCGGCGCTGTCGACAGCGGTCTCGGCAACTTCATCGGGGAAGTCGATGCGCGCCACCACTGCAGCTAATTCATAATTAATCGTTGCGATGAATTGGGTCACTTGTTGCCCGAGCCACCCTTGGAGTTGGGCTTGGGCTTGGCCTAGGGCTTGGCTGGTTTGGGCTTGGATAACATCCATCACTGCTTCGGCTTGACTCAAATCGATGCGCCCTGCCACATAGGCCCGCATCGTGAATTCGCCAGCGTTGGCCATCCGGGCACCACATATCAAAATACGTTGGAGGACGGATTCAAGGGCGATGCGGCCACCATGGCACGAGATTTCGACCACATCTTCGCCTGTATAACTACGGGGCGCCCGCATCCATACCGCTAATACTTCATCGATGATTTGGCCAGTAATGGTCAACACATGCCCATAGCGCATGACATGCGGGCGCCATGCGGCAACCCGGCGCGGGCGGTAGATTTTTTGCAGAATCGCCAAGGCATCAGTTCCACTGATACGGATGATACCGATGGCGCCTTGACCAGGAGGGGTGGCGATAGCCACAATCGTGTCGTCGTATTTCATATTAGCTATTATACCCAATACCTACGCCAAAACACCTCATCCCTAGCGTCATTCCATGCCGGTTGTGATA